>JBBQTZ010000021.1:0-33224 GCA_038234405.1 Chitinophagales bacterium | reverse complement strand
GTATCTATAAAGTTCATTGTTACTTTTCAAATTATTAAAGCCTTGCTTTACTCCCCTTTAGGGGATGGGGGCTAAGCTGTTACCGGAACATGAATTTCATCAGCATAATGCGCCAATCCATAATTCCTTTGTAAACATTCTTCCGGGTTTAGGATATGCCATTCAAATTCATCCCTGAAATGCCTGATGGCGGCTGCTACCGGCCATGCTGCTGCATCTCCCAACGGACAAATTGTGTTACCCTCAATTTTACGTTGGATATCCCATAACAAATCAATGTCTTTCATCTCGCCTTTGCCACTATCTATCTTCTTCAAAATTCTTTCCATCCAGCCGGTACCTTCCCTGCATGGGCTGCATTGTCCGCAACTTTCATGGTGATAGAATCTTGCTAATGTCATGGTGTTTTTTACAATACACTGGTCTTCGTCATACACAATAAATCCACCGCTACCCATCATGCTGCCTGTGGCAAAACCTCCATCACTAAGGCTTTCGTAATTCATCAACCGCTTCTCGCCTTTGGCGGTGGTCAATAATAAATTGGCTGGTAAAATTGGCACAGATGATCCACCCGGAATACAGGCTTTTAATCTTTTTCCATTGGGAATGCCACCACAATAGTCATCGCTGTAAATAAACTCTTCCACAGAGATGGTCATATCAATTTCGTAAATGCCAGGCTTGTTGATATTGCCGCAGGCCGAAATTAATTTGGTACCGGTGCTTCTTCCCACTCCAATTTTTGAATACGCTTCTCCACCTTCATTGATGATGGGAACGATGGCTGCAATGGTTTCCACATTGTTAACCACTGTAGGGCAATCGTACAATCCTTTAATAGCTGGAAAAGGTGGCTTGATTCTGGGATTACCTCTTTTGCCTTCAAGGCTTTCTATTAATGCTGTTTCTTCTCCACAGATGTAAGCACCTGCACCACGTTGTATATATATATCGCAATCAAATCCGCTGCCCTGGATATTTTTGCCCAACCAACCATGTTGTTTTGCTTCTTTTATAGCTTCTTCTAAAATATCTGTTACCCATCCATACTCGCCACGAATGTAGATATAGCTAACATTGCTACCCAATGCAAAAGAACCAACTACCATACCTTCAATCAATAGGTGAGGAATAAATTCCATCAGGTACCTGTCTTTAAAAGTACCGGGTTCGCTTTCATCTGCATTGCATACCAGGTAACGGGCTACACCTTCCGGCTTTGCCAAAAAACTCCATTTCATTCCGGTAGGAAATCCGGCACCACCACGACCACGCAGACCACTCTTTTTTACTTCCTCCACAATATCTGCCGGCGTCATTTTTAATGCCTTTTCCACACTGCGGTATCCACCTTCCCGGCGATACACTTCATAGGTTCTAATGCCCGGAACATTTGCGTTTGCTAATAATAATTTTTTGCTCATATTACCCAATTTGCTTTATGCAAATTTTTATTTTTTTGTTACCAAATTTTATTCTTTGTTAAACTTTAGTGGCGTTCAACTCTTCAACTATTTTACTTAATAAAACCTTTACTAAAGTGTACTACCCCCTTACCGCCTGCCTTGCAAACAACACCCATCTTTTACTTTTCTTAACCCAAACTTCTAAAACGCTCAATTTAAAATTGCTGGTTGTTCCTTTTAATGTTGCTGTAATAGCTGCTAAAAAACGAACATTTGCCATATCCGCATTTATTGTAATTGCAATGCTGTCTTCTTTTATTGCGACATAACTTATATATCCTGTTTCTAAATTTTTAATGACTTCAGCTTTTGTTTCTACCCAACCATTACTATGTCCGTAACTCAAAGCTTTATCAGTTTGCTGATTAATAGAAACTATATTTTTATTGACCAATGCCAGGTGAAATTCTTTCACTGTTTTTACGAGTTTTTCTTCCTCTGTTTGAGCATAGGAATGAACAAACATTAAAGAAAATAGCATTAATAAAAAGAACTTCATTTTATTTCAAATTTACCATCAACATTCTCATAGGGTGCAAGGTTCTTGTAAATGGATTTAATACCAATCCCAGCGATTCCAATGTTGTTGCACCCAGCAATGGTTCATCCCCTTCTTCACCATATACTACCGGTGCAGGTCCTCCTTCACCCTCATATTCAAAATAAGCCGAGCATACTTTTCTTTTTAAAACTGTTCCGTCTGCTAGTGAAAAACTCATTTCTTTATAGGGTTCTATATCCAGTTTATCTAAAATTTTACCAGGAACCAAACTGTACACTGCACCACTATCAACTAAAAAATTCACCTCCGCTGTCTTTTCAGATTTGCGGTGTTCTTTTACTTTAAGTATTGCGTTGGTGATTCCCATTTATTTTAGTGATTCTATTTTAGTGGATGAACCGTTTCCATTCATACTTAAGTTTTTCCAATTTAACATCAACTCAGATTGATGAATACTAGCCCATTCTACAACAAGTGCCAAAGCTTTTGGTGGTAAATATCCTGATTCAATACCAAAGTCAGCAATTCTTATTTGAGCAGAGAATTCACCATAATCAGCATGAAAATGTGGAGGCACATAATCTCCAAAATACATTCTAATGAGAATACCGTAAAAGCTGCTTATCACTGGCATATTCTTCAAAAGTTTTATTTACCAATCTTAAATAAAATGAATCTGGATCCATATCAATTTCCTCGTTCCATTCCAGTTTCTTATTACTTGTTATTCTGAAAGATTTAAAATTTGCTTCATCGTTCCAATATGCAAAAACTCCCTTCCCCTTCCAAGGTAATAATTCAATAATTCCCTGAACACCATCTTCAAACTCTACCAAAATTTTATATTCAGGTAGCGCCGTTGCATTTTTTAAATATGGGATAAAATTGTTCATTAATTAATCAATTATTTCTTACAGCATTATTCCTGCACTCTTTAACAATCGCCTCTACTTTTTCCTTGGTTAAATGTTCTCTAAAATTATTGACTAACTGCATCATAGGTTGGTAACAACAAACCCCTAAACATTCTACTGTTAATATCCCGTTGGTAATACCCATTTATTTTAGTGGTTCTATTTTCTCGGGCTGCTTATTAGCCTTTGCCAATTCCCAATCATTCATTAATGCTGTTTTATGTTTTGAACCCCATTCTACCACCAGTGAATGGGCTTTTGATGGCAAATTGCCTCTTACAATTCCCAGTGTTTCAATGTCAATCAAGGCTTCAAATTCATTGTACTTTGTATGAAAATGAGGCGGATTGTGATCTTCAAAATAGAAATAACTTACTATTCCAAAAAATAACTAACTACCGGCATATTCGTCAAAAGTTTTGTTGATTATTTTTAAATAACAATTGAGTGAATCAATATCCGGATCTTGATTCCATGCAATTGCTCCGCAATTATCTATATAAACTTTAAAAAATTATCACCCAAATACCACCAGGCAAAAACACCCATCTGCCGCAAATAAGACAAATCAACAGTACCTTTTATTTCGTCATTAAATTCAAGATAAATTTTATAGCCTTCCAAAGGCTTTACTGTGATAACTTTTGGTATCGGTTTGCTTAAATACATGTATTAATTATTTCGTACCGCATTATTCCTGCACTCTTCAACAATCGCATCTACTTTTTCTTTGGTTAAATGTTCTCTATAATTATTGCCTAACTGCATCATTGGTGCGTAACCACAAGCGCCTAAACATTCTACCGTTTTTAGTGTAAACAGGCCATCAATAGTAGTTTCACCTACTTTAATGTTTAATTTTTCTTTTATGTAGTCAATGATATTATCGCTGCCATTCACCATACAGGGACCAGTATGGCAAACTTCAAATAAATATTTACCAACTGGTTTCAAATTATACATACTATAAAAGCTTGCCACTTCATACACTTCTATTGGCTCAATATTTAACAGGGATGCTACATAATCCATTACCGGTACATCCAGCCAGCCACCAAAAGTTTCCTGTGCTATGTGCAATACAGGCAGTAAGGCACTCTTTTGTTTACCATCTGGATAACGTGAAATTATTTCCGCAACCTTGTCTAATTTTTGTTTTGAAAACTCAACATTCATAATTCGTAATTCTTAATTCGTAATTCGCAATTCATAATTCGTAATTCGTAATTCGTAATTCGTAATTCGTAATTCTTAATTCGCAATTCGCAATTCTTAATTCATAATTCGTAATTCGTAATTCGTAATTACCTACGCATCCAACTCACCAGCTATCAAATTTAAACTGCTCATAGTAATAACAGCATCACTCAACATACCACCTTTTATTAATTCTGGATATGCCTGGTAATAAATAAAACATGGCCTGCGAAAATGCAAACGATAAGGTGTTCTTCCTCCATCGCTAATAATATAAAAGCCTAATTCACCATTGGCAGCTTCAATAGGAAAATATAATTCCCCGGCAGGGATATCAGTTTCTCCCATTATAATTTTAAAATGGTAAATAAGTGCTTCCATTTTTGTATAAACATCTTTCTTTTCGGGTAGATAGTATGCTGGCGTATCGGCATGAAACACCTCTGCCTCTGCACCTCTAAACGATTGAACTTTTTTATAAGCCTGTTCAATTATACTAAGGCTTTGCCACATTTCTTCATTACGAACTAAAAACCGATCGTACGTATCGCCAGTTGTACCAACTGGCACTTTAAAATCAAAATCTTCATAAGAGCTGTATGGACTGTGTATCCGTACATCATAATCTACGCCGGTAGCTCTTAAATTTGGCCCTGTAAACCCATAATTTAAAGCTCTTTCTGTAGAGATTGGACCGCAACCAATAGTACGATCCATAAAAATACGGTTGCGGGTAAAAAGGTTTTCAAACTCTTTTAACGTTTTAGGATATTCCTTTAAGAATTTTTCGAGTTTTTCAAACGCCGTATTTGTGAAATTCCTTTCAAAACCGCCAATACGCCCAATATTAGTAGTAAGGCGGGAGCCACATACTTCTTCATAAATTTCATAAATTAATTCACGATATTGCATTAGATACAAAAAGCCGGAAAAGGCTCCGCTATCAACCCCTACAATTGAATTACAGATAAGATGATCTGAAATTCTACTAAGCTCCATAATAATGATACGCAGATAATCTACACGTTTAGGAGTAGTAACGCCCAAAAGTTTTTCGCATGTTAAATGCCAACCCATATTATTTATAGGTGATGAACAGTAGTTCAACCTATCTGTTATAGGAGTAATCTGGTACAGAGGCCTGCGCTCTGCCAACTTTTCAAAAGCCCGGTGAATGTATCCTACAGTAGAAACAGCAGATAAAATTCTTTCACCATCTAACTCTAAAATATTTTGAAAAACACCGTGTGTAGCAGGATGCGTTGGCCCTAAATTTAATGTAGTGCTCAGTTTTTCTATACTTCCTTCTGGTAAAACTATATGTTCACTTTGAGACATGAATTTCTTTATTTTTTTGTTACCCTCATTTGATCTTTGTTGTGCAGCAATAGCGTCGCACTCTAATACTTTATATATTTATTGATCTTTTATTATCAACAATTATTGCTGCTTTATTTACTGGAATTGAATATTGTTTTATACAAAAACCAAATAAAATAAATAATAACAACAGTAAGTGCACCCTGTGAAAAACCTACCCAAAAACCAGCATCAACAAACAACAAAACGATTAAAGCCAAAAGGCCCAAACCGGCCTAAAGTTCAGCTCTATTTTTTTGCAATCAATATAATAGATTCAAAATAAAACGTTAAAGGTTTAATCTGATTTATTATCCTCTTCCAAACATTTCATCATCTTTATCTATTCTTGTTTGATCTTCTAAAGGAAACTCTTTTCTCATAGGGAAATAATCCATTTCATCTACGTTCAAAATTCTTATCAGGTTAGGATGCCCTACAAAATTTACTCCGAAAAAATCGTACGTTTCTCTTTCCATAAAATTTGCAGATTGGTATAATGCAGTTGCACTATACACATCAGGTGTTTGTATATCAGTAAATACTTTAAACCTTATACGTATATTGTCAACAAGGTTGTGAAGATGATAAACTACCATTAACTCTTCGCCTTTTCTATCTGGATAATGTACAGCTTGCAAATCAGTTAAAAACTGAAATTTAAGTGTTTCATCATCATATAAAAATTGTAACACTTTTAAATTTAAGTCTTTAGGTGCTATAAAAGTAAGCATACCGTAAGGGTCCGTAAATTCGGTTAAAAGTTCACCAAATTTTTCTTGTAAGGTAAGTTTTACTGTTTCGTTGTTTAAAGGCATATTGTATTAAGAGAAAACCCTTCGGTTGTATAATTAAAAATTAACAAATTAACACCTGATTTTTACCATAAGTCAACAAAATATATCGTTTATTAAACCTTAGGTCTAACATACTTTATCAACTTATTGAATACCGTAAACTTCCATAAGTTCTTTGTATTTATCACCATTTCTTCTCCTCAAACTTTCTTGTCCTACTAATTCTTGTATTTTCATAAATCCATCAATTATTGCTTCTGGTCTTGGAGGGCATCCGGGTACATATACGTCAACAGGTATTATTTGATCAATACCTTGCAATACTGAGTAAGTATCAAATATACCTCCACTACTTGCACAAGCCCCAACAGATAAAACCCAACGTGGCTCTGCCATTTGCAAGTAAACTTGTTTTAATACAGGTCCCATTTTTTTGGATATTGTTCCCATTACCATTAATAAATCGCATTGGCGAGGAGAAAAGCTCATTCGTTCTGCACCAAATCTTGCAATATCGTAGTGACTGGCAGCAGTTGCCATAAATTCAATACCGCAGCATGAGGTAGCAAAAGGTAGCGGCCAAATAGAATTTTTTCGGGCGAGCCCAACTACTTTTTCTAAAGATGTAGCCATAAAACCTTCTCCAATCATTCCTTCCGGAGCTTCTACTGTTTTAAGTTTGCTATTATATTGTACGGGACGCATAGTTTTTAATTTTAAAAGTGCTGTTTTGCTTTGCATGCAAGTTTGTTATATTTAAACTTTAAAAACAAAACTTTTGTTCAAAAAGAAAAGTTATTTCTTTTTAGAAATATTAAATATAAACTTTAATAGAATAGACTGTTTGCATTTAACACTAATCTTCCCAATCTATTGCTCCTTTTTTTATTATATAAATAAAGCCAGATATAAATAAACCAACAAACATTACTACCGCCAAAAAACCATTCCAACCTAACTCTCTAAAATTTACAGCATAGGGATAAAAGAAAATGACCTCAACATCAAACAACACAAAAAGGATTGCCACCAAAAAATACTTGATTGCCATTGGCTGCCTTGCATTACCTTTTATTGCTATTCCACTTTCAAAGTTTTGAAGTTTATCTGTACCGTTGCGCTTTGGTCCAAACTTATGTGTTAAAACCATCATTGTTGCAATAAATCCAATCGCAAAAATCAACTGGAGGCCAATTGGCAGGTAGTTAGCTGCGCTATTTAATTCAGAAGCTTGTAGGATAAAAAATTGCATAAGCAAAAATAAGGTAGCATCTTAAATAAACAACTATAGTTTAAAAAGAAAATCCCCAACCTATAAATTAAGGTTGGGGATTATGTTAAATAAAACAAATTTTTTATTTTTTTGCTTCAGCTTGCTTTGGCAAACTGGTTTTATTGCCAGCCGGTTTGGTTCCAGAAGGTTTTGTCTGAGAAGGCTTTGCATCTTTTGCGGGTGTATTTTTTAGCGGGGTAATGTTAGCACTACTTATTATTTCACGTATATGCTTAAAATCAACATCTGTAGAATCTAAAGCTATTGCTTTATCGCAATATAGCAGGGCACTATCCTTATCCCTTTTTACATTTGCATAAAACTCTATCATATACCTAAGGGCTCCTTTTATTCTATCAGGTTCGCCCGATTTATCTTTAATCTGTTCTGTCATATCTATTATTTTAGTATAATAGTTAAAACTTTTCCCTTCAGTATCGGCAGAATCAATTCTCAAAAAATTTTTTGCATTCATATAATAGCCAAAAGATTCTGCGGGAAATAAAGAAATGTATTTTTCAAAAACATCTACTGATTTTTGATATTCCCCCCCTTTTGTATAGTTATTGCCGGCGTTATACAAATCAGTTTTGCGAATTTCTTTACGAAAATCCAACACCTTCATGTACCAATCAGCCGCATTTTTATATTTTTTTCTTGCCTCGTAATATGATGTCATAGTTTTTATAGTAGCTACTTTTCCAACTTCAGTACTATCAGCAGCTATCGCTTTATCAATATAAATTCCGGCTAAAGAGTCATTATCTGGAAATTTCAATAAAACCTCAGCATAAGTTTTATTATCAGTTGGGCCAATTTTATCTGGCACTTGTTTCTCAAAATATAATTCAAATGCACTTTTTGAGTTTAAAGAATCATCTAATTTATTATAAGCATAAGCTTTTAATCCGTATAAATTTGGATAAGGTTCTACGCCTTCTGTGGAAATACACTCATCTGCTTTAGTAATTGTTTCTGCAAACAAACCCTGTGCATATTTCATTTGAGCCCGGTAAAAACAATTTTTGGGGTTATCATCTGTATTTACCAGGTATTTATCAAGATAAAGCGCTGATTTTTTTACATTGGTAAGGTAGTAATACTGTTGCAAATTTTCATAAACAGGGCCATAAGCAGAATCTTTTGCTATTGCCTCATTAAAATACCGCATATATATTTCCTCCTGTGCAATACCTTGCGTTTGGTATATTTTACCAATTCTATAAGATGATCTTGCATAAGCTGGATTTAATGTTAGTGCATTTTCATAAGCTGTTTGAGAATTTCCGCCATCAGCCAATCTTTTGTAGGCATCACCCAAATTAGCATATACATCAGGATCTTTCATTCCCTTTAAGGTGGTGGCTGTTTTCAATTTATCAATAGCATAAGTAGGATCTCCATTAGGTGCATGTACATTGGCAAAACCAATTGCGTTTAAAACTGCTATATTTTTAGATTGTGTAAGACTAATAGCAGTTTCAAAACGGTTTTTTGCATCTTGAGGTTTGTTTTCCAACAACTCAACATGCCCCATTCCCACCAACAATAATGGGCTATTAGGATTTGCCATCAAAGTTTTTTGATAAAGTTGTTTGGCTGCCGGGTAATCAAAATCTGTTTCCGGGCCAATAAATGACTGACCTAACCAATAAACAGCCTCTACATTTGCAGGATTGACAGCTACTAGTTTTTCAAATAATTGCCGGGCACTTTTATACCTTTCGTAATATAAAAACCTCCTACCATCTTCAATAGTTTGGGCTTTTATAACATTCATAGTCACAAAAGTTACAATCAGTAACAATGCTAATTTTGATTTCTTCATTTTACTTTTCGATTTTAATACTTTTACAATAATATTAAATAAACTAACATCCCATGCAAACAAACTTACTCTTTTTTTAATTTTTCATTCAGATGAATATTTCTATAATTAAAAGACATAGCTGCCGGCCACAAATAAGCTCTCCTAAAAATCAACTGGCCACGTTCATATTGTAGAAAACTGGCGAACCCCGAACCAAGACCAGAATAATTTTCCTTAAGTATATAAAACAAACCCCTCACCAATGGATACCTTCTGCTCATAATACCCATCTGTGTTGGTTTTACGTAAGGTGAATCTAAACAAACTTCACATTTTACGTAACAAATTTTTATTTTTTTTAACAACTTAAGTTGAGAAGTATCCTCCGGATTTCCAATCCAACTAATACCTGTAAATCCAATTGCATTAAGATCTGATGCTACAAAATCTAAAACCTCTCCACTGGTTTTAACTGCTTTTACAGTATTGCTATCAAATTTTTTTCCTTTTAAGATGCTATCCATAACAAAACGAACTGTACTTGTAGCGTTTAATCCATCAAATACAATTTTTTTATTTCCTTTTGTAACGCCGGTAAATAAATTTTGCAAGCTTGCTAAAGTAAACAGACTATCTGTACTGTTGCCATTAATAATTACAGCAATTGCATCAGATGCAATTTTTTCACTTCTTGGTACATAATGCAAGGTATCGTCAAAGTACTTTGCCTCTTTGTAAGTAAGCCCCCTTGTAGTGATTACCAACCGGGTGCCCGTATCAGAAAAAAGATCTTTTAAGCATAAAGCCTCAGGCTTATAATTTGCAATAATTTTTGTACCCGGAAAACTAGCTTCATATACCTTTATCTGCTCTTCAATTACCGGCCTAAAAGATTCATCTACACTAATTTGTATGGTTCCACTAGTTGGCGAATCTGTAGCTACAAAAGCTTTTTTATCCTCATTGCATCCGTTAATAGAAAAGAAAAAAAATGCAAGAAATATATTTGAAAATAAAAAATAAAAAATTGTCTGTACTGTATTCATTAGTCGTTAAAATAATTTTTCTGGTATCCTCTGTAAACTCTAAATCCACCATAAATCCAGCATACAATAGCAAAAGTTTTTATAATTGAGTTATCGTAATTGTTTAAAAAATGTACAGTATATTTTGTAGGAAACATAAAAAAACAGCCGGCAATAATTAAAAATATGCCCATACCATAATTACTTATACTCCTCATTTGAGATATGCCCCGTTGCCGTTCTGTTAATTGTTCTTTTTCAAATTCTTCTAATGCCATAATTTTTTTTTAAAAAAATTAAAAGATAAAATGCAGATAAACCTATGTTATACTCAGTTTATAATAGATAAACTTTACCTAACATTTTCTGCAATACTATTTAATAAAACAATTGATAAATAATAATTATTTATTTAAAACTCTCAATTTACAGTTTTTAAAACAATAATTATTCATCCGCTGTAAACTTTACCGGTATCGTAAAAAATACAGGAACATTCTGTTCGCCTTTTTTCCCGGGAATCCACTTCGGCATTTTTTTTAAAACCCTTATTACTTCTGTATTAAAAGGTTCTCCCCCATCTTTCACTACTGTAAAACTTTGTAAATTACCATCAAAATCTACTACAAATTTCACTTTAACCTGAATTGTTTCTTTAAACTCTACAGTTTGAGGCACCTGAAGATTTTGTTCTAAAAATCGAATCAACGCTTTATTGCCTCCGGGAAATGATGCCTGTATATCAGGATTATCAAACGGAAACTGTTTTGCTACTTCTTTTGCAGAAGATATATCCGCCTTTTGCCCATCATTATTATTGAACTCCTCATTTACAGTTTCAGCTTTAGAGTGTATGTAGGTGCTATTTCCTATACGCAAGTTGCTAATATCATTTAATTGATCAGTAGAATCAACTTTTGGTACTATTATAATATTTTGTAAAAATTTTTGCCGGGCAACTTGTTTTGTATTTGGCTTCAATATTTTTTTCGGTAATTCACTTTTTTTAAACTCCAACGGTTTAATTGATGCAAAAACAGTTTCTACTGTAGGTGTAAGAAAAACAGTTTTACCAGGAATTAAGGTAGTTGCTGACAGCAGCGTTACAAACCCAATCATTATTAATAATGCTTTTTTTATCCTGTTAGGATAAAATTTGCGAAGAGTATATGCCCCGTACAATTTATTCTTTTTGTAAAATAAAATATCAAGCATATCTGAAGTAAGAATCAGTTCTGTATTCATGAAAAAGGTTTTGAGTGTGATAAAAAAAACAAAACCGGCGCCGTTTTTAGTAAGATACAGATGACTTTGTATTCCATAAACAGGGTAAATAATTTTACCCTGATTATGGAAATAATTTTGTTGGAAAGATTTTAAGATAGCAACAGGAAAAATACAAGGGAGTATTGCAGGTTATTTTTTGCTTGAAAAGATTAAAAAATACCGCAGTTTAAAAATTGTTCTACACTTTCTGGCTGTATAACCTTTCTGGATTACGTATTTTGTTCATAAATTAAGACTTTTACTTTTTTTATCAAGAAAAAAAAGTAAAAAGTAGCTAGCACAACATTGTAAAAGCTTTGCGAAAAAATACTTAATCCAAAAACCTTTTAAAGGAAAATGAAATTTTAATAGCTTTTATAACCAACTATAGGAGAGAAAATAAAAAAAGCCCCAACAAAAAGTTAGAGCCATAACATAAAATTTACACTAGAATTTGCAAAACACCCATGTTTTGGTTTTAAAAAATTATTACAACTGGTTGATCGGATTATAGTTGTACAAAACTTATTAACAGCATTTAAAAGCCTTAATGTAAGTTTTAAAACTTTTAATGTAATACTACAATTTAGAGTAATACCTATTTTTTATTCAAGTAGTATTATAGAATATGCTATAAAACAAATGTCTCTTAATCTTTCAAAAAATTAATTAACTACTGCACTTGTTAAGCAATGTTTTAACTGCGTTGAATAATCCAAAGATCAACAGCATTAAACTATTTGTGATTTGTACAATCTGCTGCACATAAGTTTTTACGACTTGTGTTAAGGTATAAACCTATTCTTTACTTCTAAAGTTGACTTGTTTATTAGGTAGCTTTTCCATAAAAATATAATTTATTATTTTTAGTGGATTATTGAAGTGAAGATCTCCTTTGCACAATGGTTCTTTTTTGGCGTTGAATGTTCCATAATTCTGCAGCAGTAAAAGATTTTTGGTTACTAATATTAAATTCTAAAGTTTCATCAGGTATTATTGCTAATTCAGCAATTGTTTTTTTATTTATTTCGCTGTATTGAGCGCTCAATTGAGTAATCATAAAATTGATTTTTTTTGCGTTTGAGATTATTTTAAATTTTTATTTCATTTATTTAATGTTAAAACATCTATTTGAAACAAAAGTTTATTTTTTAATAATTATTTATTGCCAACTATCAATTGGTTAATTTTAAAAAGCTACTAATTTTAATGTTAAAAAGTACGCTGCTATTCACATATCTTAAACGCTGGCTATAAAATAAAATTTCATTCACTTGTTTAAATGGCAATTTTATTGCGGTAAACGGTATAATAAAAAAAAAGAAGGAAAAAGCTGTTAAGTTTTATCCTGCATACAAGTAAACTTATACTAAGGCTTACCTGGTTTATAAAAAATTAATGGCTTGTAGGTAGAGTAGATAGCTTTAAATAATTCTTAACAAGCCGCCGGTTAATTCTTGAAACTCACCACAACCTTAAAACGTTTGTTACTATTTGAAATGCACCAAGGCTAAGCTATATTTGCGCCATGAAAATATTAATGGTATGCCTTGGTAATATTTGCAGAAGCCCTCTTGCAGAAGGTATATTGGCAAAAAAAGCTACAAAAGCTGGCCTGCTTTGGCAGGTTGATAGCGCTGGCACTAACGGTTTCCACATTGGGCAGCCTCCGCATCATTTTTCGCAAAAAGTTGCTTATCAAAATGGAATAGATCTTAGCAGGCAAAAAAGCAGGTTGTTTACTGCTGATGATTTTGAAAAATACGATAAAATATACGCCATGGCATTAGATGTATTGGAGGAAATAAAATACATCGCTAAAGATAAATTTGATTCAAGTAAGGTAGATTTACTTATGAACGAATTGCACCCTGGTTGTGATAAAGACATTATTGATCCATGGTATGGCTCAGAAGATGGGTATTACCAGGTTTACCACCTTATTGATGCGGCGTGCGAATCTTTAATAAAGAAAAGTAATTTTCCACTAAATTAAATAACTAAATTCCTCAATTTTTATACCCATTATGGCAAAACCATCTATCCCTCAAGGCACAAGAGATTTTTGTGCAGAAATAGTAAGAAAACGTAATTACATTTTCAACGTTATAAAAAATGTATTTGAATTATATGGTTTTGAGCCACTTGAAACACCTGCCTTAGAAAACTTAGAAACATTAATGGGCAAATATGGTGACGAAGGTGATAAATTAATGTATAAAATATTAAATAACGGAATCAGCAACCCTAAAAATATTGAAAAATCGAAAGCTGGTTTCGAAAAAGTACTAGAGGGTAAAAGCAGCAAAGACCTTACTGAAAGGGCCTTAAAATACGATCTTACTATACCATTTGCCAGGTATGTAGCCATGAATTATGGCAAACTTACTTTCCCCTTCAGGCGTTATCAAATACAGCAAGTATGGCGAGGCGATAATCCTCAAAAAGGACGCTACAGAGAGTTTACACAATGCGATGCAGATGTGGTTGGCAGCAATTCACTTTTAAACGAGGTAGAACTGGCCGCTATTTATCATGAAGTATTTAACCAACTAAATATAACAAACTACGAATTAAAAATTAACAGCAGAAAAATCTTAACTGCCCTTGCAGAGGTATGTGCAGAAGAAGAAAAAGTAATTGCCATTACTACTGCTATAGATAAATTGGATAAAATAGGCATAGAAAGAGTAAAAGAAGAGTTGATTGAAAAGGGATTAAATGATGACCAGGTTGAAATTATTGAAACCTACCTTACTATGGATGGTATTGATACCAACACAGCAACCAATATTGAAAAACTAACCTTTTTAAAAGACTTTTTTGCTGATTCGGAAATTGGAATGG
This sequence comes from Chitinophagales bacterium, assembly GCA_038234405.1. GTDB lineage: Bacteria > Bacteroidota > Bacteroidia > Chitinophagales > Chitinophagaceae > Ferruginibacter. The sequence goes on along the minus strand of JBBQTZ010000021.1, from coordinate 18,765 downwards.
AGGGAATAAAAGAACTGGAATACCTGATTACTCATCTACCAGAAAATACCAATATTTCTATAGACTCTACACTGGCAAGAGGGTTAAATTATTACACGGGAGTAATTTTTGAAGCAAAGGCACCCAACACAGTAAAAATAGGCAGCATTGGCGGCGGTGGCAGGTATGATGATCTTACTGGCTTATTTGATGTACCTGGCATACCGGGCGTAGGTATTAGCTTTGGTGTTGATAGAATTTACGATGTAATGACAGAACTCAATCTGTTTCCTATTGCGGTAGATGCCGGGCCTACTGCAATATTTTTTAATATGGGCGAAGTAGAAAGCCTGTTTGCATTTGGCATTATGCAACAATTAAGAAAGCAGGGAGTATCGTGCGAACTGTACCACGAGTTTGTAAAAATCAACAAACAATTTACCTATGCCGAAAGAAAAAACTTTAGTTATGCCATCATAATTGGCAGTAAGGAAATAGAACAAAAGTATTGCCTTGTAAAAAATCTAAAAACTGGTATTCAAGAAGTGGTTGTTTTTGAAAAACTGTATAATTACTTTTAAATAATTATAACAGGGTGTAATGAATTATATCATTTATAAACGCTCGATGGTGCAATAATAGTTTCGCTCATTTTATGTTACCATTCAAAGGATGTAATTATACACCTGCTTATGATTATTGTAAGTTTACTTTTGGTTAAAATATTAGCAGGTTACTTTACTCTACCCAATCAGCAATAAAGATATTGGTATCTCTGGTACCACCATTGTTTCTATTGCTGCAAAAAACAAACTTTTTTCCATCCTGACTAAACATAGGAAAAGCATCAAACCCTTTATCACGGCTAATCTTCTCTTTGCCGTTGCCATCAATGTCTGTAAGGTACATGTTGAATGGAAAGCCTCTTTTGTACTCATGATTACTGCAAAAAATTACATGGTTACCATCAGGGGTAAAATTAGGTGCCCAGTTTGCCTGCTCCAAAAATGTAATTTGGTGAGCATTACTGCCATCAGCATTTGCTATCCAAACTTCCATGTGGGTGGGTGCTACAAGGTTTTCTGCAAGCAAATCTTTATATTCTTTTATTTCCGCTGCTGTAGTTGGCCTGCTGGCACGCCAAATAATTTTTGAGCCATCAGGGCTAAACCATGCACCTCCATCATATCCTAATTGATTGGTAATTCTTTTTACATGTTTACCGTTTAAATCCATGGTGTATAAATCCAAATCACCATCTCTCATAGAAGTAAATAAAATTTTATCTCCCTTTGGAGAAATAGTTGCTTCTGCATCGTACCCCTTTGCGCTGGTTAGGCGCTTTACAATTTTGCCATTTAAGTCTGCCTTAAAAATATCAAAGCCTTTATAAATTGCCCAAATGTATTTGTTACCATATTTTGTTCTATCGGGTACCGGCGGACAATTAGTATCGGCCAGGTGAGTAGAGCCATACAAAATATGTTTACCATCGGGATAAAAATAAGCACAAGTTGTTCTGCCTGTACCGGTGCTTACAAGAGTTGGTTCAAATTTTTCTTCGGCAGATGCAGGTAATTTGCCCATCCAAATTTGATCGCATAAAATACCTTCTTTAGCATTTGTTTTTTGAAATACGAGGTACTTGCCATCATAACTAAAATAAGCTTCTGCATTATCGCCACCAAATGTAAGCTGACGAATATTGGCAAAATGCTTTTCACCATCAAACTGAATTGTATCTTTAAATGAGGTTTTTGATGCAGCAAAGTTTGCTGTATCATGCACATTGGCGTAAGTTGTTACGCTATTTACTATCAAAAAAACTACAAAAACAAAATATAAATTTTTCATGCCCAATTTTTAAAAGTGCAAAGCTAGCACCTATTATACGTAAGATTGTCAAAATATTGTAATCACATTTATGGCAACCTCGTAATTTTGCAACGTAAATAAATGTATGAGAAAAAAAATACCAGTTTTTGCTAGTTTGCTATTTATTTTACTGTCGTGTAATAATCAATCAGACAAAAGCCAACAAACAATAACTATTCCGCTGGCAGAAAAAAATTTAAGGGATGCTATTACACAATTTCCGGACTCGTTTACATTAAAGGAAAAGCTAGTGCAGTATTTTAGAGATAATGGCAATTATACTGAGGCCATCATGGAAACAAATAAAATTTTACAAAAAGATACAACCAATAGCAGGATATGGTACATGAAAGCGATGCTGCATTCAGAAAACGAAGACACAACCAAAGCCATTGAAGCATGGGAAAACCTTGTAGCAATTGAGCCATTACCAGAAAATTTAATTTCGTTGGGTACACTGTATGCCTTTACAAAAAATTCAGCAGCAATAACATTGGCCGATATTTTATTAAAATTACCCAATGCCCAGCCACAGGCTCTTTTTTTAAAAGGGCTGTATTACTCCAGCATAAACGATAAAGTAAAAGCTATTGGCTTTTTTAATAATTGTATTGCCTTTGATTATACCTATTTATTTGCTTATCGTGAAAAAGCATTGTGCCTGTACGATACTGGTAAATTTTTAGATGCTATAAAAACGCTGGAATTGGCAATTACTATAAATAAAACCTACGAAGAGGCGTATTATTGGATGGGCAGGTGTTTTGAAAAATTAGATATAAAAGAACAGGCAATTCAAAATTACCAGCTTGCACTTCAATTTGACCCTAACTATATTGAAGCAAAAGATGCTTTGGCAAAATTAGGCGTTACACAATAAACATATTTGCCAGGCAAAGGCTGTAAAAGATATAGATACAAACCACACTTCATAAACAACAATAAATAATAAACAAATGTCCATTATTGCGCCATCATTACTTGCTGCCAACTTTCTACAATTACAACAGGAGTGTGATATGCTGAATAAAAGTGAGGCAGACTGGTTTCATTTAGATGTAATGGATGGGCGCTTTGTACCCAATATTAGTTTTGGTGCTATGCTGATTGAATTTTTTAGAAAAACCACTACTAAAGTTTGTGATGTGCATTTAATGATTGAAGAACCGGGGAAATATGCAGAAGCATTTAAAAAAGCTGGTGCAGATATTTTAACTGTACACCTGGAAGCTTGCCCTCACCTGCATAGAAATATTGAGCAAATAAAGGCACTTGGCATGCAGGCAGGCGTAGCTTTAAACCCACACACGCCAGTAGCTTTGCTAAAAGATGTATTGGCCGATATTGATTTGGTATGCCTGATGAGTGTAAATCCCGGCTTTGGCGGGCAATCATTTATATCCAATACACTTAATAAAATAAGAGAACTAAGGGCCATGATTAATGAGCAATCTTTAAAAGTAAAAATTGAAATAGATGGTGGTGTTACCTTACAAAATGCGGCAAGCATACTAGCAGCAGGTGCAGATGTACTCGTAGCAGGTAGTACAGTTTTTAAAGCTGACAACCCTATAGCTACTATTGCGGCACTAAAAGTTTTGTAAGCACTGCCTACATCAATTAAAGCTGATTGGAAATTTGCTCCAGCACTCCAAGATTTTTTATAACCCAATTTACCCTCGATTTTTCCCAGGTATATTTCTTTGCCAATGCTTTATCCATCATAGTATAAGCCTTTAAAGCCTGCTCTTTATTGTAAAAGCATTGATACCAGTTAGCCGCAAGGTCTTTTTGTTTGGTTAAAAAAATACCACCGGCATACCAGCGAAGGCAGGTAGGAAATCCATAAAAAGAAATTGACTTTTCATCTTTTGCAAGATTATCTCTATAAAAAAGAATGTGAAAACGAACAAACCCCTTCAATCTTTCCCGGATGGCTGAATCTGATTCTATTGTTTTGGGTGCTATTCGCCAGGTATTATTACTTGCATGAAATGGATCGTTTAGCAACAGTTTGTACTGATAGCCTGCACTAACAAATTTTAGTTGTGTAGTACTACCTTCACTTTTATTTGTAACAATGAGTTGCTTTTGTTGCAAGTCCTCTATTTTATAAACCGTTTTGCCACCATCTGCCTGGCTTAATGTAATTGTTTTATTTTTTTCATCCAACTGCCATTTACCAAATACAATACTGTTTCGGGGGTTCATTACAAAAGTAGCATCGGAAGAAAGATAGAAACTCCTAAAAGGTAGCATGCCTTCCGCATCGTTACTCATAGTAAGGGTTTCAAGGTCGTCTTGTAATTGCCAGCCCTGGCATACAATAGTTTTTAAGTTGTTATTACCTGTTAAATCTACCAGATTAGCAGCGTATTTAACTGTTATTTGTTTGGCACTATCGGCTGCTGTTGCAGCAATTTTTTCATTATCCACAACAGCATTATTACAACTAAGCAGGCAAACAAATACCACAGATCCAGGTATTAAAAAAGATTGTAAAAATTTCATTATTAACTATTAAATTGAATAAGATTTAAAAATACTACTCGTTCTTAATGATACAATCAATATAAAGATTAAATTAAAACTTTAACAAGCCAATAGTAAACCCAACTGGTGCAGTTTAAAATCTATTACAGCTTTGAGCCGCTGTACAAATCAGCATTTCTGAATATGATTTTACCTCAAAATGGTTCCTTAGTTTTTTACCAAAAAATAACCTGAAATACATAATTGTATTGCATTTGTAAACCGTATTACTATTTCAACTTAAAAACACAGGAAAATTGTAGTAGCAACAGAATTCAATAAACCTGATTTTTTTAAGGTTCCAACCTATCTTTGGTATCTTCAAAAACCAGAAAACAGCTATCTTCATCACATGAGATTATTTACCTGCTTTATTTTATCACTAGCTTTGTTAACAGCTAAGGCCCAACGTAAATATGCTTTTTTAAGTGGCACTATAAAAGATGATAATGGAATGATAATACCAAAAGCATCCATCGCTGTTTTAGGTAACAGTAATGGCATTGTTGCAGATGATAGTGGCTATTACAAAATAAAAGTGCCGGCAGAAAAATCGTTCGCCATCATATTCTCTCATACAGGCTACGCTACGCTACAAAAAGTATTTTATTTGAGCGAAAATGAAGAAGAAAAATATTCGCCTGAGCTTAAAAGAAGTGGAACAGTTTTAGAAACTATCACCATATCAGAAGCAAGGGAAAGAAAAGAAATTGGACTTACTAAAATTAACCCTAAAAGTGCTTTGGCGTTACCCAGCACTATTGGCGGGGTGGAGGGTCTTATTAAAATATTGGTAGGCAGTAACAATGAGCTTACTTCACAGTACAGCGTAAGGGGTGGCAACTATGATGAAAACCTGATTTACATCAACGATTTTGAAATTTTCAGGCCATACCTTGTTCGCAGCGGACAGCAGGAGGGCCTTAGTTTTATTAACCCGGAAATGGCTAGAAATATTAGTTTTTACAATGGTGGTTTTCAAGCAAAGTATGGCGATAAAATGAGCAGTGTATTAGATATTCAATATAAAAAACCAAGGCAATTTGGTGGCTCTGCTTATATTAGTTTTTTGGAACAGGGCTTTCATTTGGAGGGAAGTGCAAAAAAAGAAAGGCTAACCTATTTGTTTGGGGTACGTAACCGCAGCAACCGAAATTTACTGAGCAGTCAGGAAACCAAGGGTGCCTACATACCAAGCTCATCTGATGTACAAGGCTATATTACTTATAAATTAAGCTCCAAATGGCAGTTAGAAATGATGGGAAATTTTTCTGCCACAACCTTTACTTTAATACCGGAAAGTGCAAAAAAAACATCCTCAGTTTTTTCTCCTTTGTTTACTGCCAACCTCGGCCTCGATATATTTTTTGAAGGGCAGGAAAAAGATGGATATAAAACCAACTTTATTGGCTTAAGTGCAATTAACCAAACAAGCAAAAACCTCCGGCTTAAATGGATGCTCAGCCGTTTTCAAAATAAAGAAAAAGAAAGTTTTGATATTGCAGGCGCCTATCTTTTTGGGGATAGAAATTTTGATAATAACAGTACAAGTTTTGGACAAATTACCAATCCACTTGGCGCAGGCTTCTATCAAAACTACGGTCGCAATACTCTAAATATTAACGTGTTGAATGCCTCGGTAAAAGGCAATTATGATAAAGGTTTACATTCCATTCAATTTGGTAATAGTATTGAACAAACCAATATACAAGATAAACTGTACGAATGGGAATACCAGGATAGTGCTGGCTATTCTTTGCCGGTAAACACGGGCAATCTCAATACCTTTTTAAATACCCGTGCCGATTTAACCATTCAAAAATACAGCGGGTATGTGCAGGATAATTTTAACCTGAGCGATAGCGGCAGAGAATTGTTATTGCAGGTTGGTATCAGATACAATTACAATTCTCTCAACAGAGAGCTAATTATAAGCCCAAGGGCCCAACTAAGCTATAAGCCAAACTGGCAAAAAGATTTGATATTTAAACTAGCTACAGGCAGGTACAGCCAACCACCTTTTTATAGAGAACTCAGGCGGTATGATGGCACTTTAAATACCGCTGTACAATCGCAAAAAAGCTATCAAATTGTAGCTGGGTTAGATTACAATTTTAAAAGAAATTTTAAACCATACAGACTTACAATGGAAGCCTATTATAAAAGTATGACAGATTTAATTCCTTATGATATCGATAATGTTCGCATTAGATACAGCGGTGCTAACAATGCAAGGGGCTATGCTTATGGATTGGAAACAAGAATTTACGGCGAGTTGGTAAAAGATGCAGAAAGCTGGCTGAGCATAGGGTTAATGCGTACAAGAGAAAATATTGATGGCGATAATTTTTACCAGTATAAAAATGCAGCCGGAGAAATAATCAATTCTACCTCTATAGATAAACTGCCTGTGGATAGCGTAAATAATGATGTAGGCTGGCTTCGCAGGCCAACAGACAGGCTTATTACAATTGGCCTGTTTTTACAGGATTATTTATCTACCAACAAAAATTTTAAAGTACACCTCAATATGTTGTATGGCAGTAATATGTCATTTAATATTCCCAACAGTGTTCGCTATCGCAATGCTTTAATTATTGACCCCTATATAAGAGTTGATATTGGCTTTAGTGCATTATTGTTAAGTGAAAAAAATAGCCGCCGCAGCCATAACCCTTTTAAAAGTTTTGAAAATATTTGGGCAAGTTTTGAGGTGTTTAACCTTATTGACAGACCTAACACTATTTCTTTTCAATTGATAAAAGATTTTTCTAACACTGTGTACAGTATTCCTAACAGGCTTACCCCAAGATTGATTAATTTAAAACTTGTTGCAAGATTTTAGAAAAAGAAGGCTTTTGTGTTAAGCGTATGGCATTACGGGTTTAAGGGTTTAGCGTTACTGGTATATGGTGGTGGCTTGGGCTTTTGTATACTTATGGTTTATTACTAAAAAATTGATACGGAAAGCAGCAACTTTATTTAGAAATATTTACCACAAAAGTTAATACATGGATTGGATACAAATACCTGGCTTTGCAGCAGCATTTGGTACAACCGCCTCATTTATTCCACAGGCTGTAAAAACCATTAGAACAAAAGATACAACCGGCATTTCATTGGCTATGTACATACTTTTTACAACCGGCTGTGCGCTATGGTTACTCTTTGGTATTTTCACTAACTACATACCGGTAATAGTTGCCAATGCCGTTACCTGTGCATTTGCTACCATTATTTTATACTACAAAATAAAATATTGATTTACTGGCAAATCTTTTAAACCCGTCAAAAGTTTTACCCGGATTTTTAAAAATCTTTGTACGATTTCACCTGCAAAAGCTGGCTTTAACCGGAGTAAGGTCAAAAAAAAATCCCCCGATAGTATTGCAGGGGGATTTTTTTATAGATGAGATTAAGCTTACTTTTTTACAGCGCCCGCCTTTGGCGTTTGCACCGGAACGGTATTGTTTATAGTTGCACCTTGCTCAACGAGTGCTTGCTTTTGGCTTTTAAACTGCTGTTCAAAATTTTGGATTGCATTCAAAAATTGAAAGCCCCTTTCCGCATCATCATAAACTGAACGAAGCTTGGAACTAATGTTGGCCATATATTCATCCCGCTCTTGCTGGTAGCGCATTTGAGAGCTTTTTGCAATACCCTGCTGCAATTCAGCTACACTCATGTTGCCTAACGCCGCATAGTATGTCATTTGTTGCTCCAAATCTTTTTTTACGCTTTTGGTAATTTTACCTGCAAGCACTGTATCTTCTGCTTTATAGCAAGCTTCTAAAAATTGTAATGATATGTAATTGTGTTGTTGAAAACGAGAAACCATGCCGTAACTAAAGTTTTCTTCCAGCATACCGTTATCGCACTTATTAAGTAGTTTTTTTGCGTCTTCCTTTTTTCCATTATCGGCAAGGTTAGCAGCCGCTGTGGCATAAGCAAGTCTTATACTATTTAAATGACGACGGTTTTCTTCATCAAAATAAACATTCTTTTTATCTGCATTGCCAAATGCAAATTTGGTCATCATTTTATCTACTACCCATTCTCTGTTTACTTCGCTATTTTCAACCGGCACAAGGCGATTGCTCAATCCATCCTGGCGAATGTATTTATCAAACCCAAGGCTAATTCTTTGAGATGTAAAGTAAATAGGACGCTTCCAATTATTGGCAGCAATAATATTTAAAATAGCCGCATCATTTTTTTGCAATACATTTTTAGGTATATCAAATAGTAATTGATTTACCACGCTATCATCTACATTTACGGTACCGTTTTTACGCACCAATGCTACATCTACCGGTACTGTTACTTTTTTGCTTGGATAAGTGTTAATGCCCATTCCATCTCTTGTTTGCTCCATCTTTCCCGGATCATCGCTACCTGCATAATCCTTCATCATGGTAAATAAATCCATTGGCTGCGCCGGATCAATACCTGGTTTTTGAACAAAATAAACACCATCCCTTTTGGCGCCTTCTATTTGCTCTGCAGTCCAGATAGGATCAATAGGATCACTCTGGTTTAATTTATAACGCAATTGGTTAATGTACCAATCTATACCTAACAAACTCGAATTTATTACCCGAATATCTCTGCGAACACCTTCTACTTCCTGAGCATACCACAATGGGTAAGTATCGTTATCACCAAAAGAAATAACGATGGCATTGGGGGCGCAACTTTCCAGGTAATTGGTGGCTAAATCCCTCGCCAAAACTTTTTTACTTCTATCATGATCATCCCACTCTACATTGGCCATTAATACCGGCACGGCAGCAATACAAACAGCCGCAGATATATAATTGGCAATAGGCTTACTTAAAAATTTTGCCAGCAAATCCTTAATAAATAATGCGCCTAAACCTATCCAAATAGCAAAGGCATAAAAGGAACCAACAAAAGCGTAATCCCTTTCCCTTGGCATATTACCTGGCATATTCAAATAAATAACAATGGCTAGGCCTGTAAAAAAGAATAGCAAGCCTACAATGATACCATCGTTATCATCTTTTTTAAAATGATAAACAAAACCAAGAATACCTAGTAAAAGTGGCAAAGCAAACAAACTATTATTTGCTTTATTATGCTTCATACTATCGGGCATATATTTTTGATCGGCAAGGCGCCATTTATCCCAAAAACCAATACCGGTTTTCCAGTTACCATCACGTACATTACCGGTAACTACCCCTTGAATATCGTTTTGTTTACCGGCAAAATTCCACATAAAATAGCGCAGGTACATCCAGCCTACCTGGTACTGCATAAAAAAGTTAACATTATCTCCAAAGCTTGGTTTTTCTGACCATAAATTGGTTTTTTGATCTTTGGTTATGTTTGCAAAACTTGCATAATAATCAGCATGCCCTTGTTCATTACCAGCATCCCACATACGTGGAAAAACATGCGTATCCTCAGGGTGATAGGTTACATCCTGCTTACGTCCTTTTTTTTCGTAACCAGTTTTGGTTTTTATATAGGTATCTTCTGTTGTATAGTCGGGTTGATACTCTTCGCCAGATACATTGCCAGCGGTAAAATCTGCACCGAACATAATAGGTGTATCGCCATACTGTTCCCTGCTTAAATAACCTACTAAACTTACCGGGTTATCTACATTGTACATATCTATAGAAGTATCAGCATTAGAGCGAATGAGCGTAGTTAAATAAGATGAGTAACCTATCAGCATAAAAGTGAAACTCCACAAACCAAGTTTTAAAAAGTTCCAGTTATTTTTATTGGCAATACGCAATCCATAATAAATTAAACCAGCCATCAACACAAAGAAAAAAGCAAAGCCGCTAAAGAAAGGAAGACCAAAATCGTTCACAAACATAATATCCATTGCTCCGGCACCTTTAATTGTATATTGTATCACAAATTTTTGTACAATACCTGTAATAGCACAACCAATAATAAATGCTATGAACGTACCCCAATTAGAAACTTTATACCGCTTAAAGTAATAAATCATCACCATGGCTGGTATGGTAAGCAAGTTTAACAAATGCACACCAATGGATAAACCCATCAGGTAAAATATCAAAATCAACCACCTGTCTGCACTGGTAAAATGCCCGGTGATACCAATTTTTTGCTCATCTGTTACCGCATTTTCCCACTTTAACATGGTCCAAAAAACTATTGCAGTAAAAAAAGAAGATAAGGCATACACTTCACCTTCTACAGCACTATACCAAAAAGAATCTGAAAAACAGTAAGCTAGTGAACCAACAATACCGGCAGCCATAATAGCAAAAATTTGTTCGCCAGTTAATACTTCTGTTGATTTTAAAGCAATTTTTTTTGCAAAATGTGTAATGGTCCAAAATAAAAATAAAATTGTAAATCCACTGGCAATGGCACTCATTAGGTTAATACCTGTAGCAGCATGTTTAGCATCGAAGGGAGCCATAAACAAACGGCCAATCAATACAAAAAGCGGTGCACCCGGTGGATGCGGAACCTGCAATTTATAGGCACTTGAAGCAAATTCACCACAATCCCAAAGACTGCCGGTTGCTTCCATAGTCATGATATACACAGTGCAGGCAATGATACAAACTATCCATCCTGTAATGTTGTTGATCCGTTTATAATTCATATAATAGTTGGTTATAAGGGGGCAAATATAAATAGTTTGTGGTTTGAAGTAGCGAGTTTATAGTTATTTAAGAATTTTTTTGAAACAAGCCAATATCCCTGATGAAACTTTATTGGCGACGATCCGTTCAAGTTTGGTTCCCTTAGTAAGCCTTTATATTCAAAATAGGATAGTATATTTTTATTAAAAAGGGGGCCATCCCAATCAATTATCCTATCCATTATCTTTGCCCATAAATGAAAAAAGCCTTACTCCAGTTACATATTGCTGTTTTTTTAGCTGGCTTTACGGCCATATTGGGTAAAAGTATTGGCTTAAATGAAGGGCTGTTGGTTTGGTACCGGCTTTTAATTACTGTAACTACGCTGGGCCTGATACTTTATTTTAAAAAAAGATTACTAGCAATACCAAAAAAGGATATGCTGCAAATTTTTGGAGTAGGTTTTATTGTAGCCCTGCACTGGTTATTTTTTTATGGCAGTGTAAAATATGGCAACGTTTCAATAGCTGTGGTGTGTATTGCTGGCTCAGGATTTTTCACAGCCTTTTTTGATCCATTAATTTACAAAAAAAGAATTGATGGTATTGAAGTTATACTGGGGGCAATCGCCATACTGGGCATTTATATCATTTTCGATTTTCATCCGCAGTATAAAATTGGAATCATCTTTGGCATTCTGGCTGCTGTTGGCAGTTCACTTTTTCCCATTTTTAATAAACGGCTGTTAACAAGGTATAGTCCAGAAATACTAACGCTGTACGAATTAGGCGGAGGTTTACTTACGCTGAGCCTTATTGTACCCTTTTACATTTACTACTCCCCTGCTACCTATTATTTACCAACTGCAAAAGATTGGGTGCTGTTGTTAGTATTAGCATGGGTGTGTACTGTTTTATGTTTTGATCTTCAATTAAATGCATTAAAAAAAATATCGCCCTTTACCGCAAACCTTGCTTACAATCTGGAACCTGTGTATGGTATTATACTTGCCTTTATATTTTTTAGTGAAAACAAAACGCTAAACATACAATTTTACACCGGCGTATTGTTAATATTACTGGCTGTAATACTCCAAATGGTAAGAATATGGGTTGCAAAAAAGCAGGTTGTAAAATCGTAAATCCACCTATTTGCAGGTAAATGGCAGGATGTTGAAAAATAATTAGAAGAAAATAGAAAAAAAGGGAACATCAAAGATTAAAATCAAAAATGATTACCTACCTTCGCCGTCCAAAAAATCAGAATATGGCTAGAGTATGTCAGGTGACAGGAAAAAAACCAATTACAGGTAACAAAGTATCTCACTCCAACATAAAAACTAAGCGCAGGTTTTTACCAAATTTACAAACCAAGCGTTATTTTTTAGCTGAAGAAGATAAGTGGATTACCCTTAAAGTATCATCCGAAGCAATTCGTACCATTAATAAAAATGGATTGCTGGCAGTAGTAAAAAAACTAAGAGCCACCGGCGAAAAGATTTAATAGGGTTATAAGTAATAAATTTAACTAAAGAAGAAAACAATCTTACTTCTTTATAAATTACTCAACTTTAACACTACAAACCTTACCAACTTATCAATTATTTAATAAAAATACAATGGCAAAGAAAGGCAACAGGGTTCAGGTAATTTTAGAATGTACTGAACATAAGGCAAGTGGCAAAGCAGGTACTAGCCGCTATATCACAAAAAAGAATAAGAAAAATACACCTGAAAGATTGGAATTGAAGAAATTTAATCCAATTTTAAAGAAAGTAACTGTACATAAAGAAATTAAGTAATTGGCTTACTTGCTAATTAAATTTAACTCATGTAGCTTATAAGTTTATCATCACATTATCAAATTGACATACAATGGCAAAAGCAGCAAAAACAGCGATAAAAACCAAAGACCAGAAAGCAGCCGCTGAAGCAAAAAACTGGAGCAAGGTAATACGTGCGGTACGTAGCCCTAAAACAGGTGCTTATACTTTCAAAGAGTCTATCATACACAAAGAAAAGATTAAAGATCATTTAGCTCAATAGTTTACATCTATGAGTTTGTAATATAATAGCTGTCCTAAGTAACTTTAGGACAGCATTTTTATTTACTAACCATCGCCATCAATTATCAAATTGGTGATTTTTTAATGATGCTTGTAAGACTGAGGTTTCTTTTAACTTTCCTGTTAAACTGATTAATCAACAATATTTATTAACAAAAACAATACCCTTTGGGGATTTTTCTTATGGGACTATTTGACAAATTATTTGGAAAAAAAGAGCAAAAGGAAAGCCTTGACCAGGGTTTACAAAAAACGAGGGAAGGCTTTTTTAGCAAGATTACAAAAGCTATTGCCGGCAAAAGCACGGTAGATGAAGAAGTACTCGATAATTTAGAAGAAGCCCTTGTAAGTGCAGATGTAGGCATTGAAACAACTGTTGAAATTATTAGTCGAATTGAAAAAAGGGTTTCTAAAGATAAATACCTTAATACAAAAGAATTAAACGGCATTTTAAAAGATGAAATAGAACAAATGCTGGTAGCTGCTCCGCAGGATAATAGTTACAAAAACTATGAATTACCTGCCGGCCATAAGCCACACATAATATTAGTTGTAGGGGTAAACGGAGTTGGCAAAACCACCACTATCGGAAAGCTTGCACATAATTTTAATATGGCCGGCAAATCTGTTTTGTTGGGAGCCGCAGATACATTTAGAGCTGCTGCTGTAGATCAGCTAACTATTTGGAGCGAAAGAACCAACGTGCCAATAGTAAAAAAAGAAATGGGAAGCGACCCTGCCTCTGTAGCTTACGACACCGTTATAAGTGGCGTTGCTAAAAATGTAGATGTAATTATTATTGACACAGCCGGTCGGCTGCATAATAAAGCTTACCTAATGGATGAGCTAAGTAAAATTAAACGGGTAATACAAAAAGTAATACCAACTGCCCCGCAGGAAGTACTGTTGGTACTTGACGGCAGCACCGGGCAAAATGCATTGGAGCAAGCCAAACATTTTACAGCGGCTACAGATGTAACTGCACTTGCTATTACTAAGCTGGATGGAACTGCTAAAGGTGGTGTAGTATTGGCAATTGCTCATCTGTTTAAAATACCTGTAAAGTTTATTGGGGTGGGAGAAAAGGCAACAGATTTACTGGTTTTTGATAAAAAACAATTTGTAGATGGGTTATTTGCCACTGAACTCTAATAGAAATAAGCAAGGAAAAAGAGAAGCTTTTAAACATTATTAAACACATTTAATATTCCCCTTTAGGGCAACACATGATAAAAGTTGGAGAATACAATCATTTAAAAGTATTGAGGATAGTAGATTTTGGGGCTTATCTTGATGATGGAGCTGAAGGTATTCTACTGCCAAAACGATTTGTACCCACAGCCCTTACAATTGGTGATGAGGTGAAGGTTTTTATTTATCATGATGGAGAAGACAGGCTGATAGCTACTACACAACAACCTAAGGGCATTTTGGGAGATATTGTAAAGCTTAGAGCTATAACGATAAATCCACAAGGTGCATTTTTAGATAATGGGTTAATGAAAGATATGTTTGTACCCAAAAGCAAACAAGTTGCAGGCATGAGAGTGAACGGCGATTACCTGGTAAAAATTTACCTGGATGAACAAACCGGCAGACTAGCCGCCACCGAAAGGTTAGAACCCTTTTTAAGCAACGAAGCGCTTACAGTAAAAGAATTGGATGAGGTAGATTTAATTGTTTTTAGAAGAACCGATATTGGCTATGTGTGCATTATTAATAACCTGCATACAGGTGTTTTGCATTTTAATGAAATTTATCGCAGCATAGCTGTTGGAGATAAATTTAAAGGCTTTATAAAAAAAGTTTATCCGGAAACTTTAGATAAAGATGACCGCTTTAGAATTGACGTTGCAGCCGGCAAACAAGGTTATCAAAGAGTAGAAGATGAAACGGGTAAAATAATAAGGCTGCTTCAGGAAAATGATGGATACTTACCTTACCATGACAAAAGTGATCCTGAATTGATCTATGATTTTTTTGGCATGAGCAAGAAGACTTTTAAAATGACAACAGGCAATTTATTCAAACAAAGAAAAATTAGTTTTGAAAAAGCTGGCATAAGGTTAGTAGTTTAAGATCAATAGGTTAAACTGAACAACATTAACGCAGCTAAGCTTATGTATAAGTTGTTTATTCAACCCAGCTTTTGCAAATACACTTACACAAACTATTTATCTTTTGCTAAATGCACTCCATAAAGGTTTGATGATTACTTTTTTAACCACATTGATGGCTTTCTAAAAAAATGGCTTTTTAGAATTTTATGGTATCAACCAGTTTGCTTCAAAATGCTGTGGGCTTGTATATGCAAACGAAGCCCTACGATGCCCTTTGCTGTTGAGCCATAGCCATTCCATCCAATTAATTTTTGTAGAAACTACCCCAAAGTATTTTCTACCAATTTCACTCTCCTCGGGGGTTGGATCTGTTGTTTCAAATTTTTCTAATAATCCGCTTGATGGTATTGGCGTAATTGAAGATGGACCAACCTCACCTGTATAAACTTTTCTGCTGCTCATTTTACTATTATCCCACGCTGTATCGGCTATGGCATCATTTTGATGAAGAGAAGCAATACCACTTAATCTTAATTGTAACTTACCGGACGGGTTATAAAAATGCCAGCTAATAGCATTGTCTTCCTGTAACTCGTTCCACTTACCACTCCTGGTATCTGTATGAAAAAACAATTCCTTTTTTTCTGTATCAACTTTTCTCAACACTATGGTTCGTAAATTGATTCCCTTTGAGCTGCCATTAGCAACTACAGGGTTATGCAAAGGATTTTTATAACTTAAGGAAGCATTTAATAACCTGAACCAGCAATCTTTTTCAAGGGCTGCAAGATCATATTGAATTCCATCTATTTGAACAGCGTTTATCATGGCATTAAAAACATAATTTTAGTAGTTATGTTTTATGGAAAGGTAGAATATTTAAATACAGATTTTGCAGTTTAATTTATGATGAAGGATTAAAACACCATACAGACGAGGGTTTTGTTTTTTTGGCTGATGAAAATGGGAAAAAATTTTAAGGTAAAAGATTGTAAAATATTCAGGTGGTAGAAGGTTTAATGGATTTTCAACTGCAAATTCCAGGCTAAAAAAAAGTTGATTTATAAAGATTCCGGTACTAAAAAACTGTTATTTTCTTAAAAAATCTCTCCACCAATAACCAGAATTTTTGATGGTACGCAATTGTGTTTTAAAATCTACCTGTACCAGGCCAAACCTTGCATTATAGCCCTCGCTCCACTCAAAATTATCCATCAAAGTCCAGGCAAAATATCCTTTAATGTTTACGCCTTCTTTTTTTGCTTTTAACACTGCCTGCAGGTGTTGTTGAAAATAGGCTATTCTTTCTGTATCGTTTATTACGCCGTTTTTTAGCACATCCTTATAAAACGAGCCATTCTCTGTTATAATGATTTCTTTAACGCCACCATGCATCCAAATACGCTTAATGGTTCGATAAAAGCTATCTGCATTTACCTCCCACCCCATTGCTGTAGTAGGCACCTTTCTGCTTGCTGGCTTTACTTCAGATGCCTGTAAAATTGGTATGAGATTATTATAGCGAATAACAACCGGAAAATAATATTGTACACCAATAAAATCAAAATCAAAATGAAGCCGTTCGGTGTACTTCCATGTTTTATTTTTCATTTGAAATTTTTCGAGCAATTTAAATGAATCATCTACGGGGTAACCCTTACCAAGTGCAGGTTCCAGAAACATCCGGTTCATTAAAATATCTACCCGGTTTGCGGCATCTACATCTTCTTTTTTATTAGAAAAAGGCAATACCTGCGAAAAGGAAAAAGTTGTACCAATATGTGCATTGGGTACCAGTTTACGAATAATTCTGCCACCCTCTGCCTGCGCCATTGCTGCATGATGTACTGCCGGCAAATAATTATCAAGCCCCTTTTTGCCCGGTGCATGGTTACCCAACATATAACCTAGTGCGGTAAAACCGGTAGGTTCATTTAAAATAATCCAGTTTTTTACTTTGCTGCCAAAAGCCTCTGCACAAATGGTAACGTACCGGCCAAACCATCTTGTTATAAGATAAGTTGTCCAGCCACCCCTTTTTTCCAACTCTTGCGGAAGATCCCAATGATAAAGAGTTACAAATGGGGTAAGCCCCAACAATAAACATTCATCAATTAACTGTTGATAAAAAATTATTCCCTCTTTATTTACTTTACCGATTCCATCAGGCAGTATTCTTGCCCAGGAAATTGAAAATCGAAAACTATTAAACCCAAGCGCTTTGGCAAGCAACAAATCATCTTTATACCGGTGATAAAAATCGCATCCAATAGCTGGTTTTCCACCTCCTTTTATTTTACCAACCCGCTTACTATAAACATCCCAAATAGATGGTCCCTTCCCATATAAATCTGCAGCGCCTTCATTTTGTGCGGCGGCAATAGCAACTCCCCACTGAAAATTTTTTCCAAAATCCCTTGCCGTAAAAGTATTATCCAATATCAGTTGATTTAAAAAATTGTAACTGTAAAATTGGTACTATTATAAAGGCGGGGTATTACTATTGTGTTAATTTTTCATAAAAAAAGGCATTGATGAGATTTTGAAAAAAACCTCTTCAATGCCCGATAACCATTATAAATGGAAATTAATTCAACGTTACTTTCTCTATTACATCTCCACCGCTAATTTCATCCAAAACATCTAACCCTTCAGTAACCTTTCCAAAGCAGGTATGTACTCCATCTAAATGCTTTGTATTTGCACGGTTATGACAAATAAAAAATTGAGATCCACCTGTATTTGGTCCACGGTGAGCCATTGAAATTACACCACGATCATGCACTTGCTTTTCGCCCTTTGTTTCGCATTGAATGCTGTAGCCCGGTCCGCCAGCACCCGTTCCATCCGGACAACCACCCTGTATCATAAAATTTGGAATCACCCTATGAAATTTTATGCCATCATAAAATCCCTGCCCAATCAATTTTTTAAAATTAGCTACTGCAATGGGGGCAGCATCATCGTATAATTCAAATTTCAATACACCTTTATTAGTATGCATTTCGCCAGTTGTTAATTGTACTTCACTCATGTTACATTACTTTATTTGATAAATAAATTTTAGCGAAAGTAATATTTACCTTTCAGTTGTTGTTAATAAATATTAGTGCTTCTTTGTGCGTAGGTCTAAATTTTGGAAGAAAAATACCCTTACGGTATGAATATTTCTATATTTATTTCCTGCTGCCAATTGTTGAAACAAATTCATATAACCAAATTGCAAGTTACTATGAGAACCAGTTTGAAGTTTTAAACCAATAAAAAATCGGTTCTGGTCAAAATAATTGTTTACAATCGTTTTTCCGAAATTAATATGCAATTCATTATTGGCAATAAAAGACCAACTGTTGATTTCGCTACCATTTTTTGCAAAAGGAATTTCGTACCACAAATTGTACCGTAAGCGAAAGTTAAAATTATATCCATCTGCCAAAGCATCATCATTCAAAACTTTTTGTCTGTAGCGTTCTTCCAATCTTAACCATTGCATCATTTTATTTTTGCCATACTTGGTGTGCCACTGTATTTGTTGCCAGGGACGATGTTCGGGAACAGAAATATTTTTGTGACCATCCGAAGGGAAATCATTTACATAAGCATAGCCAACAGTTAGTTTGGTAACATCAGACAAGTAATAGGTAAGCCCCAC
>JBBQTZ010000020.1:0-33824 GCA_038234405.1 Chitinophagales bacterium | reverse complement strand
TTTGTTAAAATACCGGCCTTTAATTGCTGTGGTGTAAAGGGTACTTTGCTAAAAAATGTAAATACAGCCACTACCTCACCATTAAACAAAACAGGCAATGCCATGCCACTTGTAAACCCGGCAATTAATGCATTTTCTTTTTTTATGCAGGGAGATTGTTTAAGATCATCCCAATACATCATTTTCTTTTGTTGAAATGCAGCGCCTGGTAATCCCTGTCCTTTTTCTAAAACAGTTTTTGCATTATATCCACTGCTTGCTGTATTTTTATCGCCACTTAAAAAATTGGCCCGGTATGTCATTTTTGAATTATCAAAATTCACTAACCATGCTTCGGCAAAATCAAATTTTAGGTAAGTTGCTATGCTGGTAATTACTTTTTCTACTACTGCATCAAAATGATATTCAGTATTAATAAACCCTGCTATTTCGTAAAACAGGTTTAATTCTTCTTCGGCTCTTTTTTTTGTGGTAACATCTCTTTGTACACATATCCAATGGGTGTACCAGCCCTGTTCATTTGCTAGTGGTACCATAGAAAGGTTTACCCAATATTCTTCTCCATTTTTTTTATAATTAATCAATTCTACTTCTACCGGCTCCCATTTTTTAAATGCAACAACTAATTTATCCAGTTCTTTTCTATCTGTTT
This sequence comes from Chitinophagales bacterium, assembly GCA_038234405.1. GTDB lineage: Bacteria > Bacteroidota > Bacteroidia > Chitinophagales > Chitinophagaceae > Ferruginibacter. The sequence continues at coordinate 33,172 of JBBQTZ010000020.1, read as the reverse complement.
TAGGGCCTTGTAAAATACGGGGTGTTAAACCAATTACTTCTTCTTTAGTGTAGCCAGTAGTTGAAACAAATGCTTCATTTGCAAAAACTATTTTAGGCCCATTGGGTCCGGTAAATGGTTCTGCCTCTGTAATTAATACAGCATCGCTTATATTTTTTACCACCGATTCAAATAACCTTAATTGTTGTTCTTCTTTCTTTTGCAAAGTAATATCCTGCATGGCTCCAATCATCCGGATATTTTTACCATGTTCGTCTTTTAAAATAACGGCTTTATCTATTACAGCAGCGTAAGTGCCGTCTGCCTTTAAAAAGCGGTACTCATCCTGCCATTGACCGTTATTGCTCTCTAAAAATTTATTAAATTTTGTTAGTACCCTTTCCTTATCTGCAGGGTGTACAAGATCTTCCCAGTTTTTAATAGTGCCATCAAAAGTTTTTAGATTGTATCCAAAAATGGTTTCAAAGCCTTCTCCCCGGTACAGTTCATTTGTAATAATATCCCAATCCCATATTGCATCAAATGTGGCCTTAGTAACATATTCAAACCGCTCATTACTTTTTTTTATGGCTGCCTGGTCTATTTTTTGTTGTGTTATAATTCGGCCTATACCCAATAAACCATTTATTTTATGCTGCTCATTTAGCAATGGTACTTTAGTAGTAAGCAACCAATGTTTGTTACCTTCTCTATCTGTAAATTCTTCCTCTTTATTTATAACGGGCACACCAGTTGTAATAATTTGTATATCATCTGCATAGCCTATTTCACCAACTACGCCTTCAAATAATTCCAAATCTGTTTTGCCAATTACGGCTTCTTCTGATAATGCGCCTATAAACTGTAAATCTACCCTGTTGGTAATCGTTTTTCTTGCATTAATATCTTTAATGTAAATAGCATCCGGTATATTTTCTATGAGCGTACGTAGTTGGTTTCGTTCATTTTTTATTAAATCAATCGCTATTTTTTGTTGAGTTATGTCTTCAATAGTCATCACGAGGCCACCTACCCGCAGGCTGCTAATAACGGGGCTAAATTTTATTTTAAACCAATGATTGTTGCCAAAATCGTGGCTTATTTCTTTTTCGTAGCTTTCTATTGCTCCATTAAGTACCCTGCTTATAATAAGCATTAACTTTTCATGTTTTTCTGCTGGAAAGTAACTTAAAAAATGCTCCTGTTCAGCCAGCTTTTTCTTGTGTTCAACTAAAGTGTGGTTGGCGGCAGAAGTGTTAAATGATTGAATAATTAATTCTTTATTCATCATAATTTGGCCTATATCTGTACTTTCAAAAATGGCACGTAAACTATCTTCTGAGGCTATCAACGCTTGCTTCAATCTTTTGCCAGCAGTAATATCTGTTGCAATACCATACAGCCCTGTAATACATTTATTAACTACTATCGGCAATAAAATGAGCGAAACAATAATGCTGCTACCGTTGGCTAATGCTAAATTTATTATTGCTTTTTGCGATTCACCCTTCAGTGCAGCAATTAATTGAGCAGCAATTTGTTCTTTTTGAGATTCGTTTATAAATTCCAAAAATGCTGTGTGCAATAAAATATCTTTACTGCAACCCATTTTTTCCGTCATTGCATCATTTACACTGGTAAAGTTGCCTTCGTTGTTTAACGCAAATACACCAGCAGGGTTTTGGTCAAATAACGATTTGTACTGTTGCTCACTTTGCTGCAGTGTTTGCTGCAAGTTAATAAATGCTTTTTCTTTTAATTTCTCTTCGTTTATATCCTGAAAAGTACCTACAATTCTAATAGGTGTTTCTTTAAAAAACTCAGCTCTGCCTTTAGCCCTTACCCAACGCTCGTTGCCTTTAGCAGTAATAATTTGAAGTTCTTCATCAAAGGGGGCTCCGTTTTTTAAGGCATTATTTACTACGTTATTTATGGTATCCCTGCTAATTCCCTCTTTATAAAAATATATGGCAGTTGCTATTGTTGGTTCAAAAGGCTCCTTTACTTCGTGAATTTGCCGGGTAACGGCTGTCCAGTAAACTTTATTATTGATCAAGTCAATCTCCCAGCCACCTACATGGGCAATCTGATTGGTTTGCTCTAAAAAGGCAAAAATATTGTAATGATGGCGAGTACTGCTTTCTGCCAATGGATCAGGAATAGCTGCGTTTAGTTTATACTTTAAGGCTTCATTTTCGTGCTCTAATTGCATAATACGGTTGAGCAGCTTATCTGATGGGATAGTAATTTGATTATTATTGGCTGGCATAGAATATTGGTAGTAGCAATTTTAAAAATATTGCTGTTTTAATGCAGTTTAATAGAAAAATAGTATCAAAATTTAGGTTTAAACAGTTTGTATTTTTTTCTTATCAACACAACAAAGTATTAACATTAACACAACAAACGATTTTAATAAGTTTTTTAATACATTTTATTTGCAATTATTTGCGATGGCTTTTTCCCTGGCAATTTATTAATGCTTTAAACTGCTGAAAAGCTATACATTTAACCATAAGCTTTAACCTATAAATCTTCTCTTTATTATTAAAACCCTTACAATAATTCCAACTGCAAAACCTAAGTTAAAAAAAGCCTCTTCTTAGAAGAGGCTTTTTAATGTTGTAACTGGTTTTGTAAACTACCAATAAAAATTTTGATTGTATTGGTAATATTTTTTGGATAATGCACCTTATAAAAAAAATGCAACCAGTGTTTAAAAGGATATTGGATAAAAACAAAACTTTGATATTGGATAAAAGCGCAACTTTGATATTGGATAAAAACAAATCTTTAATATTGTAAATTTGCTTTAAATTTATTATGTGTACAATAGCTAAAAGCACTAAACGTTTGTAGTTAAAACACTACAATCTATTTTTATAACTTATTATAATTGCCATGTTAAATTTTTTAATTGTTGACGATCATGAAATAGTTAGGGCAGGCGTAAAAAATGTATTGCGGATTACATTTAAGCCAGATGAAATTGATGAGGCTTATAATGAATCTACAACGAGGGAGATGCTAACGAAAAAAAAGTATCAATTGATAATAATGGATGTGCAAATGCCTAATACAGATACTATTGGTTTGGTATCTTATATTGTGGCTCACCATCCTGATGCAAAACTGCTGATGTTTTCTATGACGCAGGAGAAAATTTACGCTAATAAATTTTATAACCAAGGCGTGATGGGGTTTGTATCAAAAAGTGCAGGTTTAAATGAACTTTGCAAAGCCATTGACCTTGTATTAAACAACCGAAAATATTTTAGTGAGTCTTTTTTAGAGCATTTAGCTCAGGGAGATACTTTTTCACGTTTTCAAAATCCATTTAGCAAACTAAGTTCAAGAGAAATGGAGGTTACCCACGAGTTGATAAAAGGTACTTCTACTGCTTCAATAGCAATCCAATTAACTATTAATAGCTCTACGCTTGCCTCTCACAAAGCACATATTTTTCAAAAATTGGATGTAAATAATTTAAGTGAATTAATAGCTATTGCAAAATTGCACAACATCACTACAGCTTAGCAAAAAATTACTCTATGGCAATGCCTATATTGTATTTTATATCTTGCACATTGCATTCAACTCCACCTACAATAACGAATAGTGAGTATTTAAAATAAATTAGTGTCAACTATACAATTATTATTTATACTTTTATTAAAATTTTAACGAGCATGTTTACCATCAGCAACAGCAGCAGTAATGGTTTTGAAATGATTCATTTAACTGATACTGCCACCAAAACTACTGCCACCATTTTGCCCTTGTGCGGGGCTACCTTACATTCGTTTTCAATAGTACACAACAAGGGTATGCTTAATATAATTGACCACTATGAAAATGCTGCAGACTTTGCAGAGAACGTTACTGCAAAGGGTTTTAAAAGCTGCAAAATGTCTCCTTTTGCCTGCCGTATAAAAAATGCAGCGTACCAGTATAATGGCAACAGTTATACCATTGAAAAATTTTTGTTGGGCAGTAGCGCTATACACGGTTTACTATACGATGCACCCTTTAATCTGGTAAACAGTACAGCCGGTGAAAACCATGCCAGCATTACCTTACAACACCAATACAGGGGTACAGATAAAGGCTATCCATTTAATTACACCTGTGCCGTTACGTACCAGTTAAAACCCAATAACGAACTGGTAATTACTACAACTGTCACCAATGATGATGAGCAAGCTTTACCCTTGCAAGATGGGTGGCATCCCTACTTTTGTTTTGGGGGAAAAGTAGATGACTTGTTACTGGAATTTCAAAGTGCAACTCATGTAGTTTTTGATGAAACACTTATACCAACGGGTGAAATGGAGGCTTACGATGATTTTTCTTCCATAAAAAAAATTGGAGCCGCTTCATTTGATGATTGTTATCAGCTCAATTTTGAAACCTGCCAGCCAATGTGTGTTTTAAAAGATCCGGTAAAAAATATTGGAGTAGAAATAAGGCCTGATAAAAGCTATCCTTATTTACAAATATATACACCGCCACACCGCCAAAGTATTGCTATTGAAAACCTGAGTGCCCCGCCAGACAGTTTTAACAACGGTATTAATCTTATGATATTAAACCCGGGTGAGGTAATTAATTTTACTACATCTTATACCATCACCCATACAAAATAAACTGATGAACCAAATTGCAGCAATAGTAGCTAAAACATTTTCCCTTCAATTTAGTACTACGCCAACTTTGTATTTTTCGCCTGGCCGCATTAATCTTATTGGTGAGCATGTAGATTATAACGATGGCTTTGTATTGCCGGCAGCCATCAACAAAGGCATGTATTATGCCATTGCTGCCAACTATACAAATGATATTAATTTTTATGCAGCCGATTTTGATGAAAAATATTCTACAGAAATTACAACAGTACAAATATCAACCGGCTGGCGAAATTATGTATTGAGTGTAGTAAACGAATTTTTGCTCCTTAATAAAAATATTGGTGGCTTCGATTGTGTTTTTGGAGGCGATATACCCATGGGCTCTGGTATGAGCTCATCTGCCGCAGTAGAGGGTGGGCTTGCTTTTGCGCTAAATGATATTTTTGAAACTGGTTTAACCAGAAGAGACCTTGCCTTGCTTTGCCAGCGTGCAGAGCACAATTTCCCAAATGTGCATTGTGGCATTATGGATATGTATGCCAATTTGCTTGGTAAAAAAGGGCATGTGATTTTGCTGGATTGTAAAGTGGTGGAGCATGAATATTTCCCTCTGCCTTTAGATGGGTATTGCATAGTAATGGTTAATAGTAAAGTACAGCACAGCCTTGCATCGGGCGAATACAACATTCGCAGGCAACGTTGCGAAGCTGGTATGAAAATTTTAGCCACTACAGGCGTGCAATCTTTTAGAGATGAAGGTATTGCAGAAAATTTGCAAGCCTGCAAAAGCCAGCTAGATACGGAAGTGTACAATTGTTGCAAATATGTGATAGAAGAGATTGCCCGAACAAAAAAAGCGGTACAGTTGCTCTCTGATAATGATTTAAAAGCATTTGGTAAACTTATGTATGCTACGCATGAAGGATTAAGTAAACTGTATAAAGTAAGCTGCCCTGAATTAGATTTTTTAGTAGCCTTTGCAGCAGCTACCAATTACGTAGTTGGCAGCAGGCTTATGGGCGGCGGCTTTGGCGGTTGTAGTATAAATATTGTACCAAAAGAAAATGCAGCTTCTTTTATTGAGGCTGTAAGTGCAGCATATTTTCAACAGTTTGCTATACAACCCGAAGCTTATATTTTAGATATTAGCAATGGAGTAGAAAGGTTGCAAAGTTGATACTTTGATGTTGGGTGCATTCCAAATTGTCGCTCCTGATTTCGGTCGGTGAGGACACCGACCGAGGCCCAGCCGTGGTCGGTGTACTCAACGACCGCTTGTTGCTACAACAATTTGGGATGCACCCTTGATATTTATCCCAGATTTTGCAGTTGAAATCATAATAAGTTTTTCAACTGCAAAATCTGGGTCTAAAAATATCACTGTAGGTTCAATGGCAATTTTTCTACTGTATGCGAACTACACTTTTATATAAATTTTCTTTTTATCAAGTAACCACGCAAAAAACCACATCATACCAATAAATAAAATTGCATATAGTAAAGAACCTATCCTTGGGTCCGAAGGGAAAACAAGTTTGCATCCATGCTCATATAGCCAACCAAAAGGTGAAGTATATGCAGGCTTGCCGGTGGTTTCGTTTATACCATTGCTAATTCTTATTAAAGCCAGTAGCCTTGGCAAAGCGCCGCTTAATACAAATATGAAGAGTGCATTTTTTCCGAATACATCAAAAAAGCGATTCCAAAAACCTGTTTGCTTTTTAAACTCAATCATGTAAATCAGTACGCTTAAAATGAGCAGGGCCAGGCCGGTTGTATAAATAGTATAACTGCTCGTCCATATTTTTTTGTTGATGGGGAAAACAATATCCCAGGCAAAGCCTGTAAAAATAAGTACACAGGCTGCAACAAATAAACCATTCAGCATTTCGGCAGTTTTACCTTTTTGCAAAATGTAATTGCTTGCCAGGTAGCCAAATATTACTTGTACAATGGCCGCAAAAGTGCTCATTAGTCCTTCCGGATCAAAAGCTACCCCCTCACCGTGGTACAAATGCTTTTCACCCAAAATGGCCAGGTCTATTTTGGTGCCAAACCAACCACTTAAGCTAAAAGGATCTGCAGTATTGCCCGCTACACATACAAACCAATAGATTAGCAAAATAATTGAACTTGCTACAAAGGCACCACGGGTTTTTAATAAATGGATAATAACGGACGCAAAAAAGTAACAAAGTGCTATACGCTGCAATACACCCATTATGCGAAGATTTTCGAGCGGCTTCATCACAAATGCACCTTCATCATTATACTTTATAAAGGGAAACCAATTGAGTAATAAACCAATAATGAAAATAAGCAAGGTGCGCTTAATCACTTTTTGCCAAAAAATTTGCTTCTCCTCCAGTTTTGGAATTACAAATGCCATTGCATTGCCAACAGCAAATAAAAAGAAAGGAAATACCAAATCTGTAGGGGTAACGCCATGCCAGCCGGCATGTTGTAGCGGGGGGTAAATATGTGCCCAGCTACCCGGATTGTTAACCAATATCATGAGCGCTACAGTAGCGCCACGAAATACATCGAGAGAGTAGAAGCGTTGGTTCATTTGGCTTTATTAAAAGGGTTGTTGTTGGCTTACGTGTATGGTATAAAGAATATTGATTTTCATGGTTGGCTGCTGCCAGGTGCATTTCAAATTGACGTGGTACCTGGTGGTTGGTGAGGGCATTAACTACGGCCTAAATTGACACAGCGCTTATTTGTAAGTGAGTAAACCAACTACGGCCTAGCCTCAATCAGTGTACCCACCTACCGAAATTGGGAGATACAATTTAAAATGCACCCTGCTGCTTCCCTAAAGTTTATAAGGAGTGCTGCAACCATACTACTCATAAAGTGCTGAAAGGCAAAATTTGGGTTAAACTGTATTGTGGCTAATTACCCCAAATGCCAATACTTATTTTAAACCTGTTTTTTATTCCCTTTTGCTTATGGGCTTAATTATAACCGGTCACTTAACTCAAGCCAACGCATTTCCTTTGCATCCAACAATTGAAGAATACTACTAATTCTTTCTGCAGATTGTTGCAATTCTTCAAAGCCAGGATTGCCTTCGCCCATCTTAAGCTCTAATAACTCTTTTTCTTTTAATAGCAATGGCATCTCTTTATCGAGGGCCTCCAATTCAGTTTTTTCTTTAAAGGAAAGTTTATTGTTGCTACTTACTGTTGCAGCTACAACCGGCTTAGGCTCAGGTTCTGGGTTTTTCTGCATCATTGATCCGGTAAGGGTATTTGCCTTTAACTGTTCTCTATATTGTGTGTAGTTACCAGGAAAATCTCTGATAGCCCCATCACCCTCAAATGCAAACAAATGATCTACAAGCCTGTCCATAAAATAACGATCGTGGCTTACTATTAAAATACACCCCGGAAAATCTAATAAAAATTCTTCCAGCGTTCTTAATGTTTGCAAGTCAAGGTCGTTGGTAGGCTCATCCAGTATTAAAAAATTAGGATTTTCAAATAATACACTTAATAAATGTAAGCGTCGCTTTTCTCCTCCGCTTAGTTTGCTTAGTGGCGTGTATTGTTGCTCAGCATTAAAGCCAAATTTTTCCATAAACTGGCTTGCACTTATTTTACTGCCATCTGCCAGGGGAAAAAATTCTGCAAAATCCTTTACATATTCAATGGCTCTTTTATCTTCTTTGTACTTTAATCCCTCTTGATTAAAGTTGCCAAATACCACCGTATCACCATGGTTAATTTTACCACTATCTGGTAACTCTTGCTGCAAGGCAATTTTTAAAAAAGTAGATTTACCAGCACCGTTTTTGCCAACAATACCAATTCGTTCGCCTCTTTTAAACGTATAGTCAAACCCTTTAATTAATACATTTTCACCATAGGCTTTGTTTACCTTAATCATTTCCAACACTTTGCCTCCCAACCGGGTCATTTTTACCTGCAAGGTAACTTCGGCATCTTCCTTTTTTAAGCTCACTCTTTCTTCTACTACTGCAAAAGCATCCTGTCTGGATTTTGATTTGGTAGTACGAGCCTTGGGCTGCTTGCGCATCCATTCCAACTCTTTTCTAAAAATGTTTTTATCTTTCTGCAATTCACTCGCCTGCACCTCGTGCCGGAGGCTTTTTTGCTCCAGAAAATAGTCGTAGTTACCCCTGTACTCAAATACCTTGCTTTCGTCTATTTCAATAATTTCGTTACAAACAGCATCTAAAAAATAGCGGTCATGCGTAACTAGCAGCAGGGTAATTTTTTGTGCGCTTAAAAAATCTTCCAGCCATTCTATCATGCTAACATCAAGGTGGTTGGTAGGTTCATCCAAAATCAGCAGGCATTTGCCTTCGTGCAACTGAGATTCTATTAAAGCCTGGGCAAGTGCAACCCTTTTGCGCTGTCCGCCACTAAGGTTTTTAACCGGCTCATTCAGGTGATGCAGGTTAAGTTTACCTAATATCTGTTGCAAATCACTTTCGAAATTCCAGGCATTGTACTCATCTAATTTGCCCATTAATTCGGTTAAATGATCAACATCGTCTGTTTCTTCTTCTAAAAACATTTCATATTCTTTTACCACTTTTACCACCGGATTATCAAGGCGAAGTACATTATCCCAAATGCTTTTTTCTTCGTCAAAAGGTGTTTCCTGCTGCAGCATGATCACTTTTACATCTTTATGTACCCATACAGTGCCATTATCCGTTGTATCTAACCCCGCAATAATTTTTAATAAGGTAGATTTACCGGTACCGTTTCTGGCTACCAAAGCAATTTTATCGCCTTCTTCTATATAAAAGCTGATGTCTTTGAACAGTACTCTTATTCCAAACGACTTACTTATATTTTCTATTGAACCATAGTGCATAGCGGCAAAGGTAACGGTACAAGCCATTTTTATGCTGATTGATTTGAAGCTTGTTTATATTTTTTTACTATTGGGTTAAGTAAACCCAGTGTTGGATAGATTGGGGTGTAATAAGTTGTTTAAGCGGTAATAAAGGATTTTTTCAAAAGTAAAAAATTCTTTATTTACTCTTTTAAAGTAAATTAAAAGCAGGGTTTAACTACAAAACTTTAGTGGAGTGTTTAAAATAAATATTGATACAATTCCTCCACTTTAGCCAATGCTACAATCTCAATAGTTGGCTTTACTTTACTAATAGACTTGGCATTGTATTTACTAAGTATAATTTTTTGAAAGCCTAGTTTTTCTGCTTCTGCAATACGTTGTTCAATTCTGTTTACAGCCCTTATTTCGCCGCTTAAACCTACTTCGCCTGCAAAGCAATAATGTTGGCTGATGGGTACATCTTCATAACTGCTAAGCAGGGCAGATACAATGGCAAGATCTATAGAAGGGTCTTCTATTTTGATGCCCCCTGCAATATTTACAAACACATCTTTTACGCCAAAATGAAAACCGCCTCTTTTTTCTAACACTGCCAGCAACAATTGCAGTCTGCGAAGATCAAATCCGGTGGCAGTACGCTGTGGTGTGCCATACACACTTTGTGTTACCAATGCCTGCCCTTCAATTAATAATGGCCTAATACCTTCCATGGTAGCGGCTATGGCAATACCACTTAATTGTTCTTCTTTTTGGGTAATTAATATTTCTGACGGGTTACTAACCGGGCGCATGCCTTCGCCTGTCATTTCGTAAATACCCAATTCGGAGGTAGAGCCAAACCTGTTTTTTAGTGTACGTAAAATACGGTAAGCATAATGGCGGTCCCCCTCAAATTGTAAAACGGTATCTACCATGTGTTCTAATAACTTGGGCCCTGCTATGGTACCATCTTTGGTAATATGCCCAATAAGAAAAACCGGCGTGTTGGTTTCTTTGGCAAAGCGTTGTAATTCGGCAGCACATTCCCGTATTTGGCTTACACTGCCGGCGCCACTTTCTACGTAAGGCGATTGCAGGGTTTGTATAGAATCTACAATGAGTAATTGTGGTTTTAGCTTTTTTATTTCCTGAAAAATGGTTTGTGTATTGGTTTCCGTTAACAGGTAAAAATTGTCGTTTTTTATTCCAACTCTATCTGCACGCATTTTAATTTGCTGCTCACTTTCTTCGCCACTAATATATAACGTTACTACCTGTTGTAGTTGTAATGCTATTTGTAAAAACAAGGTAGATTTTCCAATACCCGGTTCGCCAGCTACCAATACAATACTACCCAATACAATGCCACTGCCTAATACCCTGTTAACCTCAGCATCATTTGTAATAATGCGCTTTTCTTCGGCACTACTTACATCATTTAGTAAAATGGTTTTTCTTCTTTCAGTACCATTATAGCTTGCCCATTCATCTTTTTCTTTTTTATCAGTTCCTTTTACAATTACTTCTTCTACAAATGTATTCCAGTTGCCACAGTTGGGGCATTTGCCTACCCATTTGGCACTTTCGTGGCCACAACTGCTACAAAAAAATGCCGACTTAGATTTACTCATGTTCAATTATTATAGTACTAAAAGCTGTGTTTAAAATTATTTGGATATTAAATGGAATGCTCAATTATATTCAACTGCACGTTGGCCAATTAATTTTTTTTAACTTCTTTTTGGTGTGGTTAATTTGAAAAGATGGTTGCAATACGAATGTAGAGTTTGACTTTGATAAACAGTGAATCAGCTAAAATTTAATTTGATTTTTGGTAGGCATCAATCTAAAAAATGAAGCTACAAACATGTATAAAAGTAAATAAGAGCTATGCTTAAAAAGTAAAAGGGTTAGCATTTCTGCTAACCCTCTGTACTTACTAACCCATTAAATTCTATTGCTAAATTACAATTTACCCCCACAATAAAAAATTATTTTTTATAGATGTTAATAAGTTTTTGCCTGCCCACTGTTAGTACAGTAATAGCACAATAATACATTAAGTAGCTGAATATCAATATATTAATTCATTTATTTTGAACATAAATGATGTATTGGCATACACGAAAAAATTTTGTTGTTACAAATTTAATTTGGTTTATGTTATAAACTACTTTACGTTTGTAATCTATTTAAACACAATGAAAAAGTTAGTAATTATTGGTTTAGTGTGCTGTTACTCAACTGTTACTGCACAAAATAAAGTATCCGGACGTATTACGGGTAATAAAAATAAGCCAGTTTTAGGTGTGAGTGTGCAGCTAAAAGACACCTACGATGGGGCAACTTCCGATTCGTTAGGTAATTATTCATTTACAACAGAAGAAACGGGCGAACAGGCTCTTGAAGTGTCAAGTGCAGGTTATTTTGTGATATTGCAAAAAATTAAGTTAGATAAGCTGCCTGTAATTCAGAATATTACACTAAAAGAGATGATAACCGAATTAAAGGCAGTGGTAATTTCTGCAGGTTCGTTTGAAGCTAGTGATAAAAATAAAGGTGCTGTGCTTAGTTCTATAGATATTGTAACCACACCAAGTGCCAATGGCGATATAACGAGCGCCTTTAAAAGCTTGCCGGGTACACAGCAGGTTGGGGAGAGTGAAGGCCTTTTTGTTAGAGGTGGTACTGCTACAGAAACCAAAATTTACATTGATGGCAACCTGGTAAACAATTTTTTTTACAGTAGTACCCCCGGAATAGCCACAAGAGGCAGGTTTAATCCATTTCTTTTTAAAGGAACTATTTTTAGTACTGGTGGCTATTCGGCCTTGTATGGTCAGGCACTTTCATCGGTATTAATACTGGAAAGCACTGATTTACCCGAAAAAACTCAAGCAGATGTAAGCGTTTCTGTTGTAGGTATTGGCGGTGGTATCCAACATTTGGCTAAAAACAAAAAATCTTCCTGGGGGATGTCATTTAACCACACCAATTTGTTTTTGGCCTTTAAAGTGATAAAGCAAAAGCAAGATTTTTATAAGCTACCAACCTTTAACGAAATAGATGCCAATTTTAGAATAAAAACAAAAAATGGCGGTTTTGTAAAATATTACGGGTACCTCAGTCAAAATAGTACTGCTTTTAGAACAAATGATTTGGATTCAATCGTTTTAAAAAATTCTTTTGGTATAAAAAACATCAATATTTATCAAAACCTTAATTGGAAAGATAGAATTGGTAAAGGCTGGAGAATAAATACAGGTGTAAGTTTTAGTACCAATAAAGATGACATTGCCAATGAACTGCAAGATGCTACTAACCAAAAAGTAATAATTGGCGCCCCTGCTTTTTATACCAATAAAAATTTTAATCTTGTTAATACAGGTGTATTTGCCCAGGCAAGGGTGGTATTAGAAAAAAAATTAACCGGATTAAATGCTATCCGGTTTGGCTCAGATTATTTTTTTAGTAAAGAAAAATCTACCTACACCACTTATAACGGATTTCAATTTTCGCAGGAAGTAAAAGATAATTTATTTGCCGGGTTTGCAGAAACAGATTTGTATATCACCAATAACGTAGCAGCAAAAATTGGCGGCAGGCTGGAGCATTCAGCCATTATAAACAAATGGAATGTTGCACCAAGGGTTTCGATAGCCTATAAACTGGCAACAAATACGCAGGCTTCCTTTGCTTATGGCATGTTTTATCAAAACCCCGAGAGGAGATACCTTCCTTCTGTGGCATCTCTTGATTATTCAAAAGCTACACACTACATTTTTCAGTTTTCTCAACAAACCAAGGATCATACTTTTAGAACAGAAATTTTTTACAAAAAGTACAATCAGTTATACAAAACCAGCCGAAATGCAACCAATCAGGATATAATTGCCAATAACATGGGTTTTGGAGATGCAAAAGGACTTGAAATATTTTGGAGAGATAAAAAAACTATCAAGAATGTTGACTATTGGATATCGTACTCTTATTTAGATACAAAAAGAGATTTTTTAAATTTCCCTGCTGCTATTCAGCCTTCTTTTGCAACCAATCATACCGCTGCTTTTGTGTTTAAACGGTTTGTATTGCCCTGGAAAACCGGCTTTAATCTCAGCTATAATTTTGCTACGGGCAGGCCATACTACCATATTGCCTACGATAATACCCTGGGTAAATATGCAATTACAGATCAAGGTAAAACCATCAATTACAATAGCATGAGTTTTAGCATCAATTATTTACCCAACCTTGGTAAAAAAGATAAAACAACCTTTGCTGTATTGGTATTGGGTGTAACCAATGTACTAAACCAAAACCAAATTTTTACTTACAATTACAACAGTACTGGCAGCAGAAAAGAAGCTGTAACACCGCCTGGCAGGCAGTTTGTGTTTATTGGTTGTTTTTTAAGCTTTGGTGTAGACAGAACACAGGATGCTATCAATAATAATTTATAGAAGAAAAATGACAGTATTAATAGTAAATGCATAGAAAAAAAACCCATCAAAAACAAAAAAAACATCAACATGAAAAAATTAGTAGTTACAACAATGGCAATTTTATTTGCTACATCTATCATTTTTGCACAAAGCGAAAAGTATACAATGGCTATCAAAAAGAATCTTGCAGCAATGGACTCAAGTTTTAAAAATCCGGCAGATCTTTTAAAACTGGCCAATAATTTTGAGCGAATTGCAAGTGCTGAAAAAAATCAATGGCTTCCTTATTATTATGCAGCTTATTGCCAGGTTTTATATGGCTTTATGGAACAGGATAAAGATAAAGTTGACCAAATTGCTGATAAGGCAACAGATTTAATAAAACTAGCCGATTCTTTAGCCCCTGGCAATTCTGAAATTTCCTGCATAAAAAGTATGATTGCAAGCTGTTACATGATGGTAAACCCCATGCAGCGCTGGCAAGAGTATGGAGGAGAAAGCACCGGTAATATGGAAGCTGCTATGCAGCAGGACCCAACCAACCCCCGTCCGTATTTTTTAAAAGGACAAACCTTAAAGTATACACCTGAAGGGTTTGGCGGTGGTTGCAAAACTGCAACGCTTGCCTTGCAAACAGCGTTAGATAAATATGCAATGTTTAAAACAGCATCTGATATTCATCCAAACTGGGGAAAACAACAGGTAGTGTTACTGATAAAAGAATGTAAATAATCTGGTAACAGGCCTTAGGTGTTTGTAAAATCTTACTGGTTTTACATCACTTACAACCTTTATCCAAAAGCTAAAATAGTATGAAAAAGTCAGAAAATTTTTCGCCGGAAGAAAGCCTTCAGTTAATACAAACAATGATTGCAAAAACCCAAAAAGATATGGGAGAAAACAGCAAACATTTTTTGTTATGGGGATGGGTAACTTTTGCCGCTTGTATTGGACAATTTATTTTAAAGCATTTACTACAGTACGAGAAGCACTATTTTGTATGGTTACTTGTGTTTCCTGCTGCCATAGTTAGTATATATTTAGGCATTACAGAAGAAAAGAAACAAAGGGTACGTTCCTATATAGGGGATAGCATGAAAAATTTATGGTTAGGTATGGGGATAAGCTATTTTGTACTAAGTATGATATTGACCCGGTTAGGCTGGAATACCAATATTTTTCCATTTTTTATTTTACTATACGGGTTAGGTACCTTCGTATCGGGCATGTTTCTGCACTTTAGGCCAATGGTGCTGGGAGGGCTGGCTGCCTGGGTACTGGCGATATCAGCCGGTTATTTTAATTATGATTACCAGATGCTTTTTGGAGCAGCCGCCATATTAGTAAGCTATATTATACCGGCATACATGTTACAAAGTAAAAACAAAGTAGCTAAACAATAATCGTTGTTAATTATTAAGGCAAATGTTTAAAGAACTTGACCCCATATTACATTCACAATTACGCCTCGCTATCATGAGTTTACTGATAGGTGTAAAAGAGGCGGAGTTTATTTTTTTAAAAGAAAAAACAAATGCTACCGCCGGAAACTTAAGTGTACAGATTAATAAGTTAAAAGATGCAGGTTACCTGGAAGTATTAAAGCAGTTTCACAACAATTATCCGCAAACTATATGTAAAATTTCTCCCAACGGCATAAAAGCTTTTGAAATGTACGTAAAGGCATTACAGAGTTATATGAACCCCGGAGGAAATTTGTAAATGTTATAAGCTGTAAATTTTGCTGAATAGGAAAACCTGTTTTACTAAAGTTTACCAGTAAATTTAGATAAATGCGTCCCAATTTTTTTTCTTGTATTATTTGTAGCCCACAAGTTGCCTATATTTAAACCCTGGTTTTGAAGTTGAACCTCGTAATGAGGTTTTTAACAACAAAATCAGGGTTTAATGCTATAAAAGCATTTCAACTGCTAAAGCTGGGTTTACACCTGTAATTTTAAAATGAACAAATAAGAACTACATCCGTTTTACCTTTGACAATAATTTATTTTAATGGCAGCAATCATTGAGGTTAATAATCTCTCCAAACAATTTAATAAAATCACCGTAGTTAACAACCTTTCGTTTACTGTTGAAGAAGGCGATGTATATGGTTTTTTAGGGCAAAATGGTGCAGGTAAATCCACTACCATTCGTATGCTCCTCACATTAATAAAACCTACGGAAGGCGAAATAAGTATTTTTGGAAAAAAGCTGCAAACACATCGCTCAGAAATTTTAAGCCAGGTAGGTGCAGTAATTGAAAAGCCGGACCTGTATAAATATCTTTCTGCTTACGATAATCTTTCCATTTTTGCAAGATTGAGTGGCATTAAAGTAACTAAACAGTTGCTAATGAAACAGTTGCAAATGGTTGGGTTAGATGATAGGGCAAAGGACAAAGTAAAAACATTTAGCCAGGGGATGAAACAGCGGTTGGGAATTGCAGTCGCACTAATACATAACCCCTCTTTAATTATTTTGGATGAACCCACCAACGGACTAGACCCGCAGGGCATTGCAGATATGCGTAACCTGATTTTGATGTTGAGTAAAGAGTTGGGTAAAACTGTACTTATATCATCGCACTTGCTAAGCGAAATTGAGGTTATTGCCAATAGGATGATTATCATACATAAAGGTCAAAAAAAGATTGAAGGAAGTGTGACTGAATTGTTAGATCCTGCACACACAATGATTGATATTGACTCGACAGATAATGTAGCTGCAAGGGAAAAAATAGCAGCTAGTAAATGGGCATCCTATTTACAACAAGACAAAGCACTTCAACTAATGATGAACAGAACGGCAGTGCCATCTTTAATAAAAGATCTGGTAGCAATGGATATTGAACTGTTATCTGTAAACTCCAGTCATTCTTTAGAAAATTATTTTTTATCTCTTACAACCAATTCCGGATATGTGGCACCTTTTGCAAATTGAACTGTATAAAATAAGTAAACGCCCCCGTACCTACATTGCATTTGTTGCCATTACAGCAATTGTTGTTATTTTTCAGTTTGCTTTTAAAGCAGATGGTCAAAGCTATATGGATCTTATGCTGCAAAGTGTAAAAGATACCTTTGCTTTTGATAGGGTACAGGCTATTAATGGGTATTTTATGTGTTATATAATATTGAACACATTATTAATACAGGTGCCAATATTGGTAGCATTGATAGCAGCAGATTCAATTTCAGGCGAAGCAAATATGGGTACACTGCGATTGTTAATTTCTAAGCCTATCAGCCGTACACAAATTATACTTGTAAAGTTTGCTGCAGCCACCATTTTCACTATTTTCTTACTAATCTGGATGGCTGTAACGTCGCTGTTTTTTAGTATCCTGATATTTGGCACTGGCGATATGCTCATTTTTCGCTCCAAAGGAGACGAATCGCAGATATTGTTAATTACAAGCGATGATGTAATGTGGCGCTACTATGCTGCATTTGCTTACGCTACAGTTGCACTTACAGTTATTGCAGCTTTGTCTTTATTCTTATCCATTTTTGCAGAAAATTCAATAGGTCCCATTATTGCAACTGTTTGTATTGTAATAGTTTGTACAATTGTTTCTAATATTAATGTGCCTATTATTGATAAGCATGTAAAGCCATTTTTGTTTACCTCTTATTTAGTAGGCTGGAAGGGATTTTTTTATATTAATACAGATGCTGACAATAACACCATAAAGGGCAGCTTAGAAAACTGGCCGGCCATAAGGCGAAGCCTGCTTATTTTATTGGCACATATATTTGTAATTGTGTGGGCCTCTATTGCAGTTTTTAAAAGAAAAGATATTTTATCATAATTAATCCGTTACACTTAAAAATTTATAAATGAAAGTTACTAAAATCTTAATGGCTGCCTTCATACTATTGGTATCTGTTACAGCACAATCGCAAGAGGTAAACTCCTTGTTAAAACAGGTGAAAGCAAGGATGGACAAAGTGAACGACTATGAAGCAAGTGGCAGTATGAAAACCAATGTTACCTTTTTAAAAGTACCGGAGGCAATTGTAAAAATTTATTTTAAAAAGCCCAATAAACTAAAAATTAAAAATGAAAAAGGTATATCATTTGTACCTAAAGGTGCCGTAAGTATAAACCTTAACAGTATTTTGGCTGGTAATAATTATACCGTAATTGATGCAGGTGTAGATAAATCTGCTACAGGTATTTTAAGAGTAGTAAAACTGTTGCCATTAGATGATAATGCAGATATTGTACTCTCTACTTTATATATTGATGAAGCCAATAGTGTAATTAAAAAAGCAAAAACTACAACCCGTGAAAATGGCAGTTATGAACTTAACATGACGTACGGTAAATACATTGGCTATGGCTTGCCAGATAAAATTATTTTCACTTTTAATACAAAAGATTATAAGCTGCCTAAAGGAGTAACATTTGATTTTGATGACGGCAGCGATGCAAAGAAAAAACCCGGTGCAGCTAAATCTAAAAACGGTAGTGCAGAAATTCTTTTTAATAGTTACATCATTAATAAAGGTGTGGCTGATGTAAATTTTTAAAATTGATAAGCTGATTTATTTTTATCAACTTATCAATCTCAGTTTTTTAAGCTTCTTTTTTTGCTACAGCAGCTTTTTTAGCTGGTTTAGCTGGTCTCGATTTACCAAAAGATCCTTTTGTAATCTTTCCTTTTTTGGTTTTAATATCTCCACGTCCCATAATGCTTGTTTTATTTTAATTGTGATAGATGAGATTAAAAAAGCAAGACATACAAAATATATCTTGCTTTTAATCAGTTGTTTGCAATCTTTACAGTTTCTCAGATAATTCTTTACCTGCCTTAAACTTTGCTACCTTTTTCGCTTTAATTTTAATTACAGCTCCTGTTTGCGGATTGCGGCCATTACGGGCTGCTCTTTTTGAAACAGAGAAAGTGCCAAAACCTACTAGTGTAACTTTTCCGTTTCCTTTTAATGTTTTGGTTACTGCCGCTACAAAAGAATCTACTGTAGCATTAGCCTGTGTTTTTGTAATTCCTGCATCTTCAGCAATCTTAGCGATTAATTCAGCTTTGTTCATAATTTATATTTTTTGAATTTTTATTAAGATGACAAATATAGAATGTTTTTAACTGCAACAAATTTTTTTTAATGAGAATAAACAGGTAAAAAAACCGCTGAAAGGTAGAAGCAACAAGGGATTTGTAGAACATTTGCACCCAGGTATTTCAATAGATTTTACCTTGCATTTTAATAAAAGCCTTTACCAGCCGTTGTTTCAGTAAAAAAAATGGATGAAAATCAATACCATTGCGGTTTGCAGAAAATGCTGAAGTGAAGTAAAATAATAACAGGTAAGCAAAAATTTATTTTGCACATTTAGTGAATAACTTGCATTAGCGAGCGAAAAGCTATAAAACGATCGCCCCATTTATCATAAGATTTTTGGCGCATATCGCCTGCAAATTTTTCAATATAGTAATTATACAAACCTTTGCTTTCTGCGAGGTATTGAATGGCATAAGTTGGCCCCTCGCTATCATCAATTTCTAATAGTTGTACAATGGTAGCTTTTGTAAAGCATTCAGTAGCTAATACTTCCGGCACATGTTCTTCTTTTATCCATTGTAGCCATTCTACGGCAATTTCGTTGGTAACTTTTATTGTTACATTGTATATAAACATCTTGCAAAGATAAATGGAGTTACAATCATTTTTTCTCATTATTCATATCCTTCACCAGCTTATAAGTAAAAAAGCAAAGCACTATACCTGCTGATATGATAGCTAACCAAATCATCCATGTACTGTTTTTTTTAGCCGTATCAACAGCAGGTTGGTCAATGTAAATTATTTTACCAAAAGTGGCCTCGGGCAATGCAGCAGCAGGGGTGATACTAATTTCATTTAAATCGTAGTTGGGTGCGGTTGCTGCTGTATTACCCATTATCACTGCATACTTGTTTCCCTTTTCTAAATATGCTGTTGCTATAAAATGAGTGTTAAAAGTATTTACCGCAGCTATTTTTACTGGCAAATTATCTTTATTGTTGATAATGAGGTAAAAAACAGGTGCACTTACTACTGGAAACTTAAATTGAAGTGTACTGTTATTGGTCACTATAAATGAACCAAACAGTTTACCAGGATTGCTAAAAGAATGATTGGCAACAGATGGTATATACAAATCAACATTTCTATAAAAGTATTTAGCTGTAATTATTTTTAGTTGTATTTCATTAAAATGGTATGCAGCAGTTTGCGTTACTTTTATAAAAGAGTACTTGCTGCTATCCTGCTGAAAAATACTGGTAGCCGGGTTTTGCAGTAAACTACGCAAGGGCGTATTATTAGCTGTACCAATAGTTTGTACACCTGTAATATTAAACGGCGACTTGCCTTTATTGAAAATAAGTACGCTGTAATACTTATAATTAGTTGTAGGAAAATAGAGATGTGCGCCAGCAATATTTTCATTGTTTAGAATCGCTTGCTTTAATAAAATGCTGTCATTTATACTATACCAGTTGCTGCCATCATCGCTTCCTGTTAGGGTGCAATATCTTTCAGCGGCGGTATTTTTCATTTGTAAAAATAAGTTTGAAATGCCGCTGCTGTCGGTTGTAATTTTTAGTTCTGTATTTTTAAATGAATCTTCTTTTTTCAAAAACGGCAACGATACTGCAACTTCATTAGTAGCATTTTCTTTATTAAATGTTCTAAGCAAATGTGGTACCCATTTGTCGGCCTCATTAACTATCCTCAAATCGTTATAATCTGTTTTTATAAGTGCAGTAACCGCAGGTGAAAGCGTTATATTGTATAGCCCGGATTCTTTTACCGGGTTGATAGCGGCCTTATAGTGATAGCCAATAGTTTGTGCGGTAGCAGTACAGGCAGCTATTAACAACAGCAGCAAAATATTATACTGTTTTCTCTTCATTATCTATGATGATTTTTTTTAAGCGCTGGTACATAAATGAAATTACAAGCAGCAAAATACCGAGCATGATAAATGCCGCAATTTTACCCCCTTCAGAAATATTGCTGATGTCTGATAAAAATAATTTCAACAATGCAAGAGAGAAGAGGCTAAGTGAAATAATTCTCAACGTTTTATACTTGTACCTCATACCAAGCCACATAATTACAAAAGAAAATACAGCCCATACAATGGTAAGTCCGGCCTTTACATACTGTGCATTGTACAAATTAAAATTTAGTGGCTTTGCTAATAAACTAACGTATAAATAATTACATTCTCTGCTAAAAAATATCAATAACAGTAAATTAATTAACCAGGTAAACCTGTTGCCTAATAGCTCAAAATTTGTTCTGAATATTTGTATAAGCTGGTACAGCAGATATAGCAAAATTGCAGCAGAAAGCCAATGAGCAAGAGCATGTATTGTTGCATATTGCCTTTCAACTATTCCCTGTATTAAACCAGCAGAAAAACCAACACTGGCAATGAAGAAGACAAATCCGATTATAATCAAAATTATAGGCAAAGTAGGTTTTATCAGTAGTTGTAGTTTTTTATTGCTTAGCAGTATCAGGCCAATAAAACTGTACGTAATTAATTGATGGTACGCATTGGGAATATCAAAACTTTGCTGACTGATAAATGCAAGGTTTACCGCAAACATACAAGTGGTATACAAAACAAGTAATGCCGCAACGGCTAAGCAATTGCTGAATGTTGAATTTTTTATACTCAAAATATATTCCTCCTTTGCAGCAGTTTTCTTTAGAAGTACAGCATACAAACAAAGCGAAACAATGGTAATGATATTGGTAATTGCGCCTTGCCAGTTGGTAAATATAACCGGCATAAACGTACCTGATTTATCATTGGCAATTGACCAATCCATCAGTAAACTGAAAATCATCAGCAACAGTATAATAGCGGAGGAATATTTAAAAACTTTAATGCCGCTTCGCTGATGAAGCCAGTACAATAAAACACATTCTGCACTCCAGAACATGGTTATAGTGTGGCCTTGCAATTGCACCGGTGCTGCCAGTGAAATAAAAGTAAGCGTAAGCCCGATAAGCAGGTATAATAAGTTCTTATCTCCTTTTTGGCTTTTGTATAAATACCAGGCAAGGCAAAGGTTTACAAATCCCAATGCAATTGTAAAAATTCCCTGGCAGGCTCCGCTATTCCAATGGTTTAATATTACCATCCCTTCTGTATAAAAGCTAAAAGTAATGGCTAGTAAAAGAGAAAAATCAAATGCTTTAAATGGTTTTTGTGTACGAAGGTTGTGTATTAAAACTGTGGTTAAAAAAATGAGATAGAAAGCTGTTGCAAATAGTAATCCGTTTTTATACGAACCAGTTTCGTTTGGTAAAATAAATTCACTAAAAAGCCAGGAGCCGAAAATGAGTAAGGTAAAAATAAAAGATAAAATGTGCAGCAACGGCCATTTTTTAAAATAGGAAATAGTAAGTAATCCGATATTTAAAATAATAAGATAGCTAAATAAAGCAACATAATTACCGCTGCCGTTGCTTACTAAAAAGGGAGCTAAAAATCCGCCCACAACTGCTATTACTGCCAACTCAATTTTATTATACAGCAATGACAGTACAACTGCAAAAGCAGTAATCACTATCATAATAATGAACGCTGCTGTTTGAGAGAAAAGCTGGTACTCATGAAATGCAAATGCAATGGTAAAGTAAAAAATTGCTATGCCACCGCCTGCCAATACAGAACTAAATGCCCTGTAACTGTTGCGTAAATAATGTGCAATACCAATCAAAATTGCACCGCAGCCAATGCCAATAATTACCCTGCCACTTTCTTTTATCCAATCCTGATCAATAGCATATTTTACAAAAAAGGCGATGCCTAAAACCAGCACTGCAATACCTATTTTATTTACCAGGTTTTCGCCCACAAATTTTTCTAAATCCGGGTTGTTTTGCAGCCATTGTTGCCACCAGCTTTGCGCTGGTTCTATTGGTATGTACGTGTTGTTTTTGGTTTGATAAACTTCTGCTGCTACAAGAGGTGTTTCTGCAATCGGTGTTGCAACAGTTTCTTCAGCTTCAATTGGAGGAGTATTTATTATGGTAGGTTCAATTACTATTTTTTCTTCTTCAATTATTGGAGCAATATATGGCCGCCATTGTACTACTGTTTCATCTGTTGCTTGTATGGGAGTTTCTTTTTGTAAGTTTTTGCCAGCTTCTTTTAACTCAATCAATTCTTTTTTGAGCGATAAAAAACTTTGGTGTGTACGCTCGGCTATTTCTTTTTGATTAGACCGCAATTTTATCAACAAAATAATAATTACCAGCAGGGCGATAAATAGTAAAAATTCCATAGCAATATTTTAATAGTGGAATGTACCAGTAAAAATTTACACATCAAAATAAAACAAATGCCAATGGTAGTTAGCTTTTTATTTCAACATAAATTGGGCAATGGTCGCTGTGTTTTACATCTGGGAAAATATCTGCATCAACCAATCTGTCTTTCAGCGAATCGGTTACAGTAATATAATCTATCCGCCAGCCCTTGTTATTAAGCCTCACCGTGGGAAAACGCTGACTCCACCAACTGTAGCGGTGCGGTTCCGGATGAAACACCCGGAAAGTATCAACCCAGCCTTTGTTTAAAAAATCAGTCATCCAGTCTTTTTCCTGTGGTAAAAAACCAGAGGAGTTTTTATTGCCTTTAGGGTCGTGAATGTCTATATCTTTATGTGCAATATTATAATCGCCTACCAGTACAATATTGGTTTTTGTTTTTTGTAAAGTTTTAACATAGGCCGCTATTTCATCTAACCATTTATATTTGAATTGCTGGCGTTCATCGCCACTTGTACCAGATGGAAAATAGGCATTGATAAGCCTGACGTCTCCAAAATCCATTTGTATTACCCTGCCTTCATCATCATTTACTTGGTGGCCGTTACCGTATATTACCAGATCTGGTTTTATTTTTGAAAATATTGCCACGCCACTGTAGCCTTTTTTGCTGGCGCTAAACCAATGGTGGTGATAACCTAATGCTTCAAATGGTTTTATATCAACATCGCCCTGTGTAGCCTTTGTTTCCTGAAAACAAATAATGTCTGCCGGGTCTGTTTTTAACCAATCAATTAATCCTTTTTTAATAGCGGCACGTATGCCATTTACATTGTAAGAAATTATACGCATGTGGGAGTTTTAAAGAACATTGTAAATGCCCTGCAAAGGGTGTAAAGTGCCAGTTTTTTTAGGTGTACTAATTTATTATTTTGATATAAATGGCAGATAGCCATTCCATTGTACCATCTCTGTTGATTCAGTTTTTATACACAAATGCTGGCACCAACAATACATAATATTCCCATTGTCAATCTGTTAATCTGTATTTTAAAATTACCAGAATGGCTGCCAATTTTTACTTTTTCCAGCTCAAAGTATTTTTTATTTTTTTAGGCTGATAATTGATTCTGCAATAAAAAATTTAGTTACTAAACAATCGATTGTTTGTTACTAAATTTCACCAAACAATGTATTAGTAACCATTACTAAATGCACAGCTCAATTTGCCAGCTTCATCTAATGGGATGTTTTCTGCTTCACTAAAATTTAATCATCAATTACCTTAATCAAAAAACAATATGAATTGAATGCCGCAATGTTAAGCATCATAATCCAATACAGGTCGCAGCCATCTTTCTATTTCCTCTAAAGGCATTTCCTTTCTTTCAGCATAATCAGTTACCTGTTGTTTATCAATTTTTCCTACACCAAAATACTTACTTTGTGGCTGGGCAAAGTACCACCCGCAAACAGATGAAGCCGGGTACATGGCCAATGATTCGGTAAGGAATATGCCGGTAGCTTCCTCTCCTCCCAACAAATTAAACAGCTTGTATTTTTCTGTATGATCCGGGCAGGCAGGGTAGCCCGGTGCCGGACGAATACCAGCATATTCTTCTTTAATTAATTGCTCATTTGTAAGTGATTCTTCTTTTTCGTAACCCCAAAACTCTTTTCTTACTCTTGCATGCAGACATTCTGCAAAGGCCTCTGCCAGCCTGTCTGCCAGCGCTTGTAAAATAATTTTATTGTAATCATCCAGCTCGTCTTCAAACTTTTTAATGTGTGGTTCTATACCTTCAATCGTTACAGAAAAAGCACCCATATAATCGGCCTCTGCCGGCGATATAAAATCTGCCAGTGATAAGTTTGGTTGTCCCTCAGCTTTCTTCATTTGCTGCCTCAAAAACTCAAGCCTTACAGCTTGCGATTGATGGGTGATGGTTACGGTATCTACTCCTGTTCTGGTAGCTTCCCAAAAACCAATGGCGCCTTTTGCAGTCAACCATTTTTCATCTATTATTTTTTTAAGAAGTTGTAGTGCATCCTTATATAGTTTAGTGGCTTCTTTGCCAATTACTTCATCGGTAAGTAGCTGTGGAAATTTACCATGCAATTCCCATGCAATAAAGAAAGGCTGCCAATCAATATATACAGCAATTTCATCTAAAGGGTAATTATCAAAAAGTTTGGTGCCGGTAAAAGTTGGTTGTACAGGCTCATAGCTAAACCAATCAATTGCAGCGCCATTTTGTTGTGCGGCTGTAAAAGGTAATAATTGTTTTACAGTTTTTCTATTGGCAAAATCATCTTTTAACTGCTCATATTCTTTTTTGATGTTGGCCAAAAAATCTGGTTTTTGCTCTTTGTTTAATAAGCTGCCCGCAACTGTTACACTCCTGCTTGCATCAAGCACATGTATAACACCTTCATCAAACTGTGGTGCAATTTTTACAGCGGTGTGCATACGGGATGTGGTAGCCCCTCCAATTAGTAAAGGTTGTTTCATTCCCCTGCGTTTCATTTCATGTGCTACATGTACCATCTCATCGAGCGATGGAGTTATTAGCCCGGAAAGTCCGATAATATCAACGTTTTCTTTTTGTGCTGCATCTAAAATTCTATCGGTAGATACCATTACTCCAAGGTCAATAATATCATACCCATTACAACCCAAAACTACCCCCACAATATTTTTACCAATATCATGCACATCTCCCTTTACTGTTGCCAATAATATCTTTGCAGCACCGGCAGTTTCTTCGTTGATTGTACCTGCTGCAAGGTGTGCTTGTTTTCTATCCTCTTTTTCCTGCTCTATAAAAGGGGTTAGTACGGCTACGGCTCTTTTCATCACCCTCGCACTTTTTACTACCTGTGGTAAAAACATTTTACCTGCTCCAAACAAATCTCCTACTATGTTCATGCCATCCATTAACGGACCTTCTATTACATCCAATGGCTTTGAATATTGTTGCCTTGCCTCCTCAGTATCTGCATCTACGTACTCTGTAATGCCATTAATAAGTGCATGCGACAAGCGTTTTTGTACAGATTCATTCCTCCATTTTTCATCTTTTATTATTTCTTTTCCTTTGGCTTTTACTGTTTCTGCAAAGCTGATTAATGCTTCTGTAGCTTCATTGCTATCGTTGTTTTTATTGAGCAATACATTTTCGCATAGTTGCCGTAAGGTTGGTTCAATTTCATCATACACTACCAATTGCCCTGCGTTTACAATGCCCATATCCATACCAGCTTTTATAGCATGAAACAGGAATACGCTGTGAATGGCTTCCCTAACATGGTCGTTGCCACGAAAGGAGAAAGATACATTGCTTACACCACCGCTAACCTTGGTAAGGGGCATTAGTCTTTTTATTTCTCTGGTACCTTCAATAAAATCAACAGCGTAATTATTGTGCTCTTCAATACCGGTAGCTACGGCAAAAATGTTGGGGTCAAATATAATTTCCTGCGGAGCAAAACCTACCTGCTCTGTTAATATTTTGTATGCACGGTGGCAAATTTCTATCTTTCGTTCTTTAGTGTCTGCCTGCCCCTGTTCATCAAACGCCATTACAATTATTGCTGCCCCGTAGCTTTTACAAATATGGGCCTGCTCAATAAATTTTGCTTCTCCTTCTTTCATCGAAATGGAGTTGACTATGCATTTACCCTGTACGCATTTTAACCCTGCTTCTATAATTTCAAATTTAGAAGAATCAATCATGATGGGGATTTTGGCAATATCCGGCTCTGCCTGTACCAGGTTTAAGAAGGTAGTCATAGCCTGTACACCTTCCAGCAAAGCATCATCCATGTTTATATCCAATACCTGTGCACCGCTTTCTACCTGCTGTCTTGCTACGCTCAGGGCTTCTTCATATTTATCTTCTTTAATAAGCCTTGCAAATTTTTTGCTGCCGGTTACGTTGGTACGTTCTCCTACGTTTACAAAATTTGTTTCCGGACGAATCACCAATGGTTCAAGACCGCTCAGTCGTAAATATGGTTTGATGTGTTTTGTTTCGCTCATACTATTTTTATTTCTTGTTAGGATAAGGAAATCCTACTGGTTTTCTTTCAACAGTTTCGGGCTGTTGAAGTAAACTTTTCAAAATGATAAAGATGTTTTTTAAATCTTCATCATACCCCATCAGTTACTTTTCCAACTTTTTTATTTTGATGTTGTTTGATATTGCAATTGGCGTTACCAGGTTTATATTACTTCCTCCAGCACAGGCAATTCCCTTGTTTTAAACTTACTCACTTCATCTGCAATATGTTTGATATGATCTGGCGTGGTGCCGCAGCAACCACCTACAATATTAAGCCAGCCGTTAGCTGCCCACTCCTCAATAATGTGTGCAGTTTCGTGGGGTTGTTCATCATATTCGCCAAATGCATTGGGCAAGCCGGCATTGGGATAAGCAGATACATGGCAAGTGGCTATTTGCGATAACTCTTCTATATGGCTCCTCATTTCGCTGGCACCTAAGGCACAGTTGAGGCCTACGCTTAATGGATTGGCATGCATAACGGATGTGTAGAAAGCTTCCAATGTTTGTCCGCTGAGGGTGCGGCCAGATGCATCTGTAATGGTGCCGGAAATCATGATGGGTAATGCCTCTTTGCCTCCTGCAGTTGGCGTTACTGAATAACCCTCGTGCCGAAAGTAGTTTTGAATAGCATAGATAGCGGCCTTGGCATTGAGTGTATCAAAAATGGTTTCTATCAACAATATATCTACTCCACCATCTACCAACCCTTTAATTTGCTCTGTGTATGCAGCAGCTACTTCATCAAACGTAACGGCCCGGTAGCCGGGGTTGTTTACATCGGGCGATAACGACAAGGTTTTGTTAAGCGGACCAATGGCACCGGCTACAAACCTTGGTTTATCAGGATTTTTTGCGGTGTATTCATCAGCAGCAATACGGGCACATTTGGCCGAAGCTATATTCAGTTCATACGCCAACGACTGCATATCATAATCTGCCTGTGCAATAAGGGTACTGCTAAAAGTGTTGGTTTCAATAATATCTGCACCGGCTTCCAGGTATAGTTTGTGGATGTCAATGATAATATCTGGCCGGGTAATACTCAGCAAATCATTGTTGCCTTTTACATCGGTATGCCAGTCTTTAAAACGCTCGCCACGGTAATCTTCTTCTTCTAATTTATGCCTTTGTATCATGGTGCCCATGGCGCCATCAATAATAAGGATGCGTTTTTTTAATTCAGTTTTGATATTTTTCATCGAATTTGTTTGTAAGCTTTTACAACATTTAAATTACGTTCAAACGTAATAAGAAAGCTTGTGTTTAGTATGCATTATAAAGCTAAAACACTACAAGAGTGCTCATTAGATTCTTTTATCAAAAAAATTTAATAACAGAATCGTATTGGCTAATAAAGCTAAATAGCAGCACAAAAGCCTGTTTCAAAAAAAATAAACTTGCTAAACGATTATCAAATCCGGAGATTAAAATGGAGATGTTGGTCGTTTATTAGTTCAAAAAATTACAATTTTCAGGCTGAACAATAAACAAATCTGCCAAAAAATGAGTGCAAAAATATAATAACAAAGTTGAAACACAAAATGTACACTTGGGTTAGATAACAGCGTTTTAGGTAAACTGTTGGCCTAATTGCCAGAAACTATATAATTTTCTACCGGAATGCGGTTACTGATACTTTTGGCAAGTGTCATTTCATCGGCATATTCGAGCTCGCCACCAAAGGCAATGCCACGGGCAATGGTGGTTATTTTTACAGGGATGCCTTTAAGTTTTTTGCTAATGTAGTAAATGGTAGTATCGCCTTGTATATTGGCGTTGAGGGCAAAAATTATCTCAGCAATATTTTCCTTTTCTATCCTGGCAATAAGCGAATCGATGGTAAGCTGCTCCGGCCCAATACCATCTAGCGGAGATATAATACCACCGAGTACATGGTATAATCCGTTGAATTGTTGGGTGCTTTCTATAGCTATTACATCACGTATGTTTTCTACCACACAAAGTAACTCTTGCTTGCGGGAGTGGTTGCTGCAAATATTACATATAACTGTATCAGAAATATTATGACAGTGCTTGCAAAACTGAATTGCTTCTCTCATGTGGGCTATAGTGCCACTAAACTGTTTTACCTTATCGGCATCCTGCTTTATGAGATGTAACACAAGCCTAAGTGCAGTTTTTTTGCCTATGCCGGGTAGCTTTGCAAATTCATTAACCGCATTTTCTAAAAGAGAAGAAGAAAAAACCATGGTGCAAAGATAAAGGAGTTGCGAGAGGTTTCTTTGAGCTTCTCGAGCTTCTCGAGCTGTGAGCTGTGAGCTGTGAGCTGTGAGCTGTGAGCTGTGAGCTGTGAGCTGTGAGCTGTGAGCTACGAGCTTTGAGCCGTAAGCTACCAGCTACCAGCTTCTAGCTTCTAGCTTTGAGCCTCGAGCTACGAGCTTTTTATTAATAGCTTATCAATTTACAACTGTTAGCTTATTGCTTGTTTATTGGTTTAAGATAATTATAGCTTGTATTAGCTAGTAATTCCCAGTTCCCAGCGACTAGCTCTAAGCTCGAAGCTCGAAGCTAGAAGCTGGTAGCTCGAGGCTCACATCTCGCAGCTCACAGCTAGTCGCTAGCCGCTCACAACAAGAGGCTCCCACCTCGTAGCTCACATCTCGCAGCTCACATCTCGCAGCTCACATCTCACAGCTCGAGGCTCACAGCTCGAGGCTCACAGCTCTAAGCTCGCAGCTCGCCGCTAGTCGCTCGCCGCTCGCCGCTCACAACAAGAGGCTCCCAGCTCGTAGCTCGCAGCTCACAGCTCGTAGCTCGAGAAGCTTACAGCTCGTAGCTCGTGGCTCACAGCTCGCCGCTCGCCGCTCCCAGCTTAATATCCCTTTCATTATCCCAATTAGCTTTTATGGTTAGTTTTTTATCGAGCGTAAAGGCTTTTTCTGGCTGAAGTTTTTTTGTGTAATTGCCTGGATCCCATACGCCATTGCGGTTGTTATCATACAATATTCTTAATTCGTATTCACCGGGTTCAATCAGTTTATCGCTCCAGGAAGATGCAGTAATGGCAACTGATTTGACAACCTCGTCATTTTTTAAAAATTGCATAACAATGTGTTGTGCTGTATCAAGGTTACTAAACCGAAGTAAAAGACTGCCATAGTCGCTTTTGCTTTTGGTTGCAAAGCGGATAGTATCAGTTTTTGTAAGTAGGGTATTAAAGGTGTCTGTTACTGCTTCTTTATCTATCACAAGGCGATAGGCAGTTTCTTCCGTCCAGGCAGATTGCAGGGTAAGTATTTTATTAGTACTATCAAATGATGCTATTACTTTTTGTATCTTTTTATATGTTGTATCGGTTAGAATAATTTTTGATGTATCCAAAGTTTTGATTGGCCTGTTGAAAGTAACAGCAAGGTCGGATAATAGATCTTGCTGAAATGAAACCAACGAAGTGGTATATTTTAAATTTTTTACAGCGGTTTTAGTAGCAGGAGTTGCAGCGCCGGCCGGCTTTTTATCCTTTTCTTCTGCATAGGCAAATAAATTTACCGGCTTGGTACTATCTGCAACAAAAATTTCGGTATCATAAAATGCAAATGCCTCTATTTTTGTATTATAGGTTTTGCCACCATCGCCATCTTTAAGGGCATACACCTTGTAATGGCCTTCGGATAAGTTGGTAAAGGTAAAATTGCCTTCTCTATCCAATTTGGTAAGGTAATCTGGCTTACGGGTTTGCACGGTAGTATCGTTTGCATTGCGGTATAGTAATACAGCAAGGTTGCTATCAACTTTGCCAGTTTCGGCCATTACTACTTTGCCGCTAAGTGAAAGGGAGTCAATAGTTTTGCCGGTAGAAAATACATAAGTGAAATTTTTAAAAGGATTGCCTTCGTTATTATCCCTTATGGCATTACCAAAATTAATGGCATAGGTAGTATTTTTTAAAAGGGTATCTTTTAATTTTATGGTAACTGTTTTTAGCTTAAAAGTTATATTGGGATTAACCTTAGGAAAGGGCGATACCAGCACATTGGCCTGAATTTCCTGAACATCTATGTATTCATTAAAAGTGAGTAAAATCTTATCGCCTTTAAAAAGGGTTGATTTTATGGCAGGGTAGGAGCTAACCAATACAGGCGCAATACTATCTCTTGGGCCACCTGTTGGCGAGCCTATTTGTGCACACCCAATGCCTATATAAGAAATAAAGTAAAAAATAATAGCACAACCTAGTACAAACGGCAGACGCTTACATTTCATTCAACAATGTTTAGAGTTGCAAACTTAAACTGTTTAAGTAATTATTAAAGACTGAATAAACGCAATTAGTATTTCTTTAGCTATCATGCCACTAAAAAACTACTTCTACAAACTCCTGTTAAATTATAGCTATTTTAAAGTAAACTCAATTATCAATATTTTGTTTTAAACTGAATATCAATAATTTGCAAGTAATACTGTTTAGTTTTTTAACAAATTGACACTGTTTTTGTTACACTGATAAATTACAAACCATGAGTAAAGTTTATAGCCTTAAAACAGTTCAAACCCTCCCTATTAGTCTTGATGCAGCCTGGGATTTTTTTAGCAGCCCTAACAATTTAAAAGAAATTACACCTGATAATCTTGGGTTCAATATAATATCTAAACACCAGGGTGATAAAATGTACCCCGGCCAAATTATTGAATACAAAGTAAGTCCTGTGCTTGGTATTCCTATTTATTGGATGACGGAGATTACCCATGTGGACGACAAAAAATATTTTGTAGATGAGCAGCGCTTTGGTCCGTACAGTATGTGGCACCACCAACACCATTTTAAAGCAGTAGCGGGTGGGGTGGAAATGACGGATATTGTGCATTACAAACTGCCTTTTTGGTTTTTAGGAGATATAGCCAATACCTTATTTGTAGCCAATCAGTTAAAAGGTATTTTTGATTATAGGTTTAAAAAAGTAGAAGCGTTGTACGCCAAATAATAGTTGCAGCAAAAAGGGATACCAATATGGTATCCCTTTTTTGGTACACAGGCAAATACAGTGTTATCCCGGCATACGGGGAATATGTTTTTCCATTTGTTTTATCTGATCGGCTATTTGCGGAGTAATAGGTTTAAGTGCTTTTGCTTTCCTGAAAAACTCTTTACCAGCCTTAAACTCTCTCTTATTAAACATGATGGACGAAAGCTGTAAATAAGCTGCAGCTTCATTCTCTTTATCTGGCAAGCCAGCCCGCAATGCACCACGGATATAGCTTTCAGCCTCCCTTAAGTTATTTTTTTGCATGGCAAGCATACCCAATTGTAATTTATTAGCACCTTCTGCCTGCTTCATTTGATCGCCCAATATGCCACCGCCACCCATTAGCTGTTGGCTTTTTTTAAGGTTTACCTCGGCTGCATCATAGTTTTGATCGGCCATATCCAGGTTACCCTTAATGGTATAATAAACAGAGCGAATTGGTTTTATTAACAATGCAGGAAACCAGATAGAAGCAAGTGCTTTTTTAGCGCCATCCATATCTC
Organism: Chitinophagales bacterium; assembly: GCA_038234405.1. Classification (GTDB taxonomy): domain Bacteria; phylum Bacteroidota; class Bacteroidia; order Chitinophagales; family Chitinophagaceae; genus Ferruginibacter. The sequence goes on along the minus strand of JBBQTZ010000020.1, from coordinate 448 downwards.
CTGCTTCCATATATTGCTGTATTAAACGCATGGGGCCCAGTATAAAATGCCCTACAATTAAAATAAGCCCCAGCAGGTATAATACAAACGATGGCCAAAAACCGGCCTGCACATTGGTAAAAATTGCCAATGCTAAAATGCCTATACCAATCCAAAGCCTGTATTTAATAATAACGGTCAACCACTTCATGAATTAATTTTTTTAGGCTGCAAAGATAGGGCTGAGGGAAATATGAATGGATAAATGAAGAATACCTGCAAAATGTGGGTTATAGTAAGCCAATTAATCCTTGTTGGATACTATTGAGTAGTTCCTTACTTTTGCAGCCGCAAAACTTTAGGTTATTTACAGTAATTGCAATGGTCCCGTAGTTCAATGGATAGAATAGAAGTTTCCTAAACTTTAGATCCAAGTTCGATTCTTGGCGGGACCACACTTAATAAATTG
>JBBQTZ010000019.1:0-33885 GCA_038234405.1 Chitinophagales bacterium | reverse complement strand
AAGGGTTCGCGTAGCTTTTCATTACTGTTTTTCCAACTCAAAAAAGTGGCGTAATTTATTAAACTGCTCTTGTTGGTTATTCACTATTGGGCTTAATTGTAGGCCGCCACGACATTGTATTTGGCCTGCTTAACTATAGCCAGTACTGCGCTAAGCCGCAAAAAACCATGCACCCTAAACTTGTGACAAACCACTTGTGCTGCCCACAAAAATGCAAATCCCATAATCTCCTAAATAATGGTTGAGACAACAGGGTTTGAGATTCCGGATAGTGAGACTTACCCTTTCGGGAGGCTGGCACAATCCGCGGCGTGTGTGAGATGGGTTTGACAACATAACCAAAAATCATGACCCTTCCACCCTATCCAATTCAATTTAAACAATTCGGCCTTCCAACAAGTAAAAACGAACCTGGGCGTTCGGGTTATAACATCATCCCAAAACACCTTAGTCAAACCCAAAGGCTGATATAATTGCAGTAAGGTAGTCTTCGTTTAAGCGCTAAGCCCCCAAGCAGCGGCTTGATTAGACATAGTGGGTGGACCTTAGCTGGTTTTAAAAAGATAAGACCATGACAGAAAGCAACAGGAATCCTAAACCGCAGTCGCAAATAAGAATTCTTAGCTGGAAATAAAATTCTCTTTACTATTTTCGCCCACTAATTTTTATTCAATAATATGTTTTGAATTAAAATGTAATTGACCAAAGTGACTATTATAGAATGAAAAGACGATTTATAATCCTTTCGGAGATTAAAAAAAATTGCCTGCTGATTATATTTTCCCTGGCTTTTATTCTTATAAAAGCGCAGCCTGGCAAAGATGCTGCTATACTTAAGCTACAGCAACATCCACAACAAGATAGCACTCGGGTAGAACTCCTGATTGACGCTTGTGTTAATACGACTTTTAGTGCAGATACCACTTATTTGAACTGGGCGAAGGAAGCCATGGAACTTTCCGATAAGATCGAATACAGGGTTGGGAAAATCAGAGCACTCAACTGCATGGGCAATTATTTTTACCAACGGGCACTCCACGACAAAGCGATTTCCTACTATATAGAAGCCCTGAATATGGCTGAAGCAGATGGTAATGAAAACAGCATCATTATTGGTAAAAGCAATTTGGCGAATGTGTACAACCGAACCAATAGAAGTGAGGATGCCATTACCCTTTTCAAAGAATGCGACGCCCTGATGGTAAAAAAGAACGATACCCTTTCGAAAAAAAGAGCGGCTGTACTTACTAATTTATCTACCACCTTGTCTACCCTGAAGCAGCCCGACTCCTCCATCCATTACACAAAAATTGTACTGGATATTTGTACCAAAAAAGACATTAAATTTTGGACTGCCCATTCTTTATACAGTTTTGGAAGTGAATATTACACATTTAAAGAGTATCGCACATCCATCAGTTACTTAGAGTCTGCCAATAAGATTGCGAAAAAAAATGATATGGATTTTTTAAAAGGAAGCATTGCCCGCTCCTTTGGTCAGTCGTATATAGCCCTTGGAAATAAGGCGAAAGGAATAGTGTATTTAAACGAAGTATTACCTATTTCAAAACTATCGAACGACAGCGAAACCCTTACGGATGTTTACAAACAATTGTATTATGTTTACGCTGGCACCGGTGAATTTCCTGCAAATATTTTACTGCAACAGAAAGATGGAGAATTTATTACAAGGATGCAGCCGCTGCCAATTGGCAACGATCTACGCAGACCGGAAAGCCTGTGAACTTTATTGTTTGATGCAGACAATGATGGCGACCTGGATTTGTACCTGGCAATCGGAAGTAACCAGTTTGTGGCTGAAACAAAAAATTACCATGCCTAGTTTTATACTAATAACGGAAAAGGAAATTTTATTTTAACGAAACTGCATTCCCAAAAAACTAAAAAGTAAAAGTTGCGTAAAAGCGGTTGATGTTGATAATGACGGCGACCTCGATTTATTTTTAGGAGGCAGGGTTTTACCGGGCAAATATCCCCTGCCGGTAAGCAGTTTTATTTATCGGAACGATACCAAAAACGGCGAAATTAAATTTACCGACGTAACCGCCATAGTATCACCCTGTTTTAAAAATATAGGTCTTACCTGCGATGCACTTTGGACAGATTTTGACAATGACGGCTTCACCGATTTAAACATTTCCGGAGAATGGAGGGTGCATCCCAAATTGTCTCAGCAATAAGCGGTCGGTGAGGACAGTCGACCACGGCTGGCCTCGGTCGGTATCCTCACCGACCGAAATCAGGAGCGACAATTTGGGGTGCACCCCACAAAAAACTGCCGCAAGTAATACGGCAGTTTTTTTATAATTTAGGTGTAATTTATAATTTCAGGATTTGCCCGAAACTCATGTTGTAGCTATTTTTTAAATATTCAACAATTACAATAGCCGATTATGTAAAAGCATGAAACACTTATTGATCGTTCGGTTATTACTGTATCAATAATCCGCCATTTACCAATAGATTTTTACCAGCCTTTACAATAAAACTTGCACCTTTTGCAATATTTTGGGGAACATTTAATAAACATTGTCCGCCTGCAGCATGGTCTATTATAATGCTGCTAAATGCAGGCAAAGTTGCAGGAGGTATTAAATTACAAGCCCAGTTGGCAGCATTATTCCAATTACCATTACCACTAAAAGTATAGGTAAAGCTTTGGGCTGTTGCTCCATCGGTAGTGATTATAGAAATAGAATTACTGGCGGGTGAAAAATTGCCGGCAGCATCCAATGCCACTACAGTAACAGCAGCATAGGTGGTGGAAGCTGTTAAGCCAGTTAACACTACAGTGGTGCCTGTGCCGGCGAAAGTACCAAGGAGTGTTGCTCCATTATAAATTTTATAACCTGTTACTCCCACGTTATCGGTAGAGGCTGTCCATGATAAAGTAAAACTGGTGTCAATAATGGCGGATGATACCAAATCTGTTGGCACTGTTGGCGCTTGCGTATCAGGAGGTGGGCCTGCTGGTGTCACAACGGTGCAGGAGTTCCAGCTCACCCATATCTTTCCATTGCGATCTACAGTAATGCCTTGCACGCCATGGAAATTATTAGTCGCATTAGTTTGAGCGGTGAAGGTAGCCCCATCATCAGTGGAGTAGTATAGACGAGGCTGTGCGTCGCCAGCCATAGAGCCAAACACGGCTATTTTGCCGTTGCAAGAAGATACGTAGCGGGCGTTAATATACTGGGCGGTGGGTGTCCAGGTAAGGCCTGCGTTACTAGAGACTTTTACACCTGCCCAATCACCAGCGGCTCATAGATTATTTGATCGGATCGGATCCGCCACGAGACCCCATACCCAAATGCCTAAACCGAAGGGATGAGTGGCAGCGGACCAGCTAGCCCCGCTATTGGTTGATTTATAAAAGTTTTGTCCACGAGCCACGAAATAGCGAACGTTAGCTAAAGTAGCGTCACGCTCAATGTAGCAGCTTTGCGGACCGTATCGAAAGCCTGTGGGAGAATTATCCGGCAAGCCCAACACGCTGCTAAAGGAACTGCCACCATTGGTAGTGCGATAAACACGTTGGGCAGGACTTCCATACTCAGAGAGCACCACCATGAAATCATTTGCATCGGTGATAGACATCACAGACTTGGTAATACCGCCGGTAGAAGTGGGTAGGCCGGTGCCGCTTAGATTCAATACGCTCCAAGTTGTGCCACCGTTTAACGATTTAAGAACCAGGTTGGCATTTGCATTTTGCTCAACGCCGGCTAACACCAAATTCTGGGTATTCGGTCCTTCCATCACACGGAAGGAGCCGTGAAGGTTGGTGTAAGTCTTGTTGGAACTTAGGGTAGCCTGGCCGCTGGTTCCGCCGTCAATCACGATGGCCGAACCTATATCGGAGCCGGGAATGTAGATACGGTTGGCATCGTAGCGGCTAACTCCGGCCAGATAGGTTTTAATTGCGGCTATACCACTGCCGTTGGGGAAGTATTGCCATGACAAGCCTTTGTCCAGGCTATACATAGGGGCTCCGCCGCCTGTAATCATCCATTTATTGGGATTACCGACCGCTTCAATAACTTGATCAGAGCCATAGTCTGGATGGTTTTTAGCCGTCATCTCGGCGGCAGTGGTGCAGATGGGTACCACCGAGGTGTTGAGGGTTGTGGCTCGCCGGGTGAAGGTCTGACCGCCATTGCCTGCGAGGCTGAAGCCGTGCCTGTCTGCGCTGGTATTCCAGGCGCTGGAAGATCCATCAGAGAAAATCTGCAGACCCGTAGGGTAGCCGAAGTATAAGTTCGAAGTCGCCGCATCGGTCACCGTGTAGGTGGCGGCGTTATTGAAATCGGTAGCGGTAATGCGGGAGATACCTCCGCCATTGTTGTTGGAGCGAACCACCAGGCCAACGCCAGCAAAGGTGCCGGTGGTAAAGCGTGATATCATACCCACATTTGCTAGACGGGTAGAGTTACCAACAAGGCTAAAACTGTTGCCACCGTTGGTGGAAACGTACAGACCTTTGGTGGAACCAATCCAAATTTGGTTGGCATAGGTGGCCACGTTGTGTAAGGTTTGAACTTGGTTGGTGTTGAAGTCTGTTCCTCCAGCCTTAGCCCAGGTGGATCCGCCATCGGAAGACTTCCAAAGCCAGCCGGTAAGTCCTTTGCGTGGGCCGGCGAACCAAATTTCGTTGGCATTATCCGAACGAATCAGAATCGGCGAAGCGCCACGATAGCGTGGAGTGTTATCACCGATATCACTGAGCAGAACAGTCCAGCTAGTGCCGCCGTTAATGGACTTCCAGAGTGCTCTGTCGGTGGAGTAGTAAACAACGTCTGCATTGTTCTTCAGCACTGCCATACCATAGCCTACGATGTCACCGCCGGGGATGTTCCAGTTAAGGTAACTCCAGTTAGAACCGCCGTTGTCGCTGCGCCATGCACCGAAAACCTCACCGTAGCCGTAGAGGCGGCCGTTGTCGGCCTGGGCAAAGCCACTAAACCAGCCGCCACCATCAAGCGGGACTGGCTTGAATGTCTGGGCTTACATATTTGATGATGGAAAGGCGGCACTCGCAACAAGCACGAGACCAGTAATAAATTGATACATTTTGTGCGTTATTGAACGCCTTGAGCGGATGAGCCTACCAGAAGATTTGCCCTCAATGAAGCAGCTCAGGTAAAAAAAAGCCCGTAATACTTTTTTGGGGTTTTTGTGGTTAAATATTGAGATGATGGCATTCATGGGTGGTTGTAGATTTTAATTAATAAAAAGGATTTTCAGTTACAAAAAGATATTTTGTATAAAAGGATATTTTGTGTAAAAGGATATTTTGTGTAAAAGGGTTTCTCTAAAAACTCATTTATTTTATTTGACCTCACTTTTAATTCTTACCGAAAGGAAGGGACAAAGTCTCCAGAAGAGAGGAAAAGGTAAGTTTTTTAGAGATGCCCATAACTATCATTTGGACAAAAAAATAATATCAATCTTAATTCATAAAAAGCATACAGGCTTGCTGTTTGTGATTTAAAATCGATTTTTAGAAATGCGTACACTTGCTTTAATGATGATTAAATAGTAACCAATTAACAAAAAAGAATTACCTGCAGGCTACACAATCGTTATCGATAAATTGAGGGAGTGAAAATAGACTTTGATATTGTTTATTCAATGCTATTAATTAGCAAAATGTGGTATTATTTTAACCTCATCAAAACATATAAATATTGGCTTTGCTTACGCATTACCATGAAAGGCAGATGAGCATACTATAGAAATAAAAAGCATTGTGAAAGCTACTTACAGCAGTTAATTAACGCTACCAATACGTGTTATTCCGCTAACAGCAGGTATTGAATAAAGTACTTTTGTTATAGGGTTGGCAAGGAGCAAAGAACACAGTTTACTTTTTGCGTTGCGTGTACAACCATTCCATCATCATAGTATCTGCGTATGCAGGTATCCAGGAGAAATGATCCACTTCGGGATATTGAGTAAAACCAGGATGTGCACCAGCCTGGATTAAAGCCCCCAGCATATCATACGAATAACGTGGATCTACAGCCGGATCTAGAGCACCGTGAAAAATCCAGGTGGGAATATGTGCTATTAAAGCGGCTTTTGACACATCCCCAAAACCACAAACCGGAACAGCCGCAGCAAATAAAAGAGGATAACGTTGCATTGCATCATAAGTGCCTGCACCCCCCATTGAAAGCCCGGTGATATAAATTCGGTTGGTATCAATGGCATTATTTTTAACCAGTTCTTGCAGCAATTCAATTAATAGCTTCATTGGTTTGGAGGGAGTTGCCTTCAGGCGCATCTTTCTGCTATTAAAGTCCCAATCAAAATTATACCAATCCAAATTTTCAGAACATTGAGGAGCAACAATAAAAGATGGGTATTGTTTCATAATCTGGTCAGATGCAAAATTCATAACGCCCCACTTCAACTGTGCTTCATTATCATTTCCCCGTTCACCGGAACCATGTAAAAAAATTACAAGCGGATACTTTTGGAGCGTATCATTAAGGGGAAAAAGCATTCGATAATTTAGGGTATCTCCCTTATTGATGAACTTATTAAAACTGAATCTTTCTGTTTGGGCGTTTGTACTAACAATGCCTGCAATTGAAATAATACAAGTGAAGAACAACGATCTGATTGTAAATAAATTTATCATAAATAAATAGTATTAATCATAAAAATAAAAGCCGTTGATTAAAACAGCTTAGTGTAGGTTGTAAAACTTTTCGGCATTGGAAACATAAACCTTCTGCTGGGCTGCTTCATTTAAAAGTGAATCTAACAGCAATTGATATTGCTGCCAGGTGTATTCATAACTTCCTGCAAGCAGGCATACTGGCCAGTCGCTTCCACAAAAAATACGGTATACCCCAAATTCTTTTAGTACCAATTCTACCGCTGGTTTAATATCCTCTGCAGTCCATTCAAATGGTTTTGAAGTAGCAGTTCCTAAACCTGATACTTTTGCATAAACATGGGGATTCTTTGCTGCTTCACTCATTAATTCTGCCCATTGTTTCCAGGCAGTTTTATTGGTAAAAGGAGGCTGGTTCAAATGATCGAATACCAATTTTAAATCAGGAATTTTTTCCGCTACTTTAAGCAGTGTTTTTATATGTGCTGGTTTTGTCCCTACCAAATCGTATGGAATATTTTGTTTCGCCAATTCCTTCAAACTATCGATCACATTGAGTTGCAGCAACCAGTCATCATCCGCCTCATCATGTATTTGGTGCCGTACGCCTTTAAAATATGGGTTAGATGAATAGGTTTCTATTGCCTTATTAAATGCAGCCGGGTTATTAAAAGGTAACCAAACTACAGCTCCTAAAACCCATTTATATTGAGTGGCCAATTGCAAAAACCAATCTGTTTCATCCAAGCTATTGGTAGCTTGTACCAAAACGGCAGCGGTTACTCCTGCATCAGCTATCTGTGAGTGCACTTCATCGAGCAAATACGTTTTTGCTAAAATAGAGGTGTCATTTTTCAACCAATAGTAATCAAGCTTATCTATATCCCATGTGTGTAGATGGGTGTCTATTATTTTTTTCATGAATCAAATTGTTCTGTTATCATATTATTGTGCTCGCTTATTGAGAAAGAACCATCAATATATTTTTTATGGTAGCAATTAATATAAAATATATGTTGTGGAACTCATTGAATTTTATTTAGCGCTACTGCAATAAAAGGATTTTAAATAGTGACAAAACTAAAAATAAAATCAACTTGTTGCATACACAGCTAAAGTATACTTTTAATATAACTTCTACAGGAAAATAGGTGCATTTTAATTCGATAGTTATAAGCCTTTTTTTAAGGATAGATTATTTTACGAAATTCCATACCAGGTTTATACTTTACCAGCCGATATCGCATCCCTGCTAAAATTAAATATGTGGGAATTTTTTTAGCCTTTATAATCAGCAAGGCTAAGCATTTTATGGATAAAATAGTATAAGAAAAATAATAGTAATTTTTTACAATGCGAATGAAAATAATTTTATCAAACTTACTTGTACAACTGCGTATGCTTACTAATAGGCTAAAATAAATAGGGACTATAAAATTATTGAATGATGGAGTTTATCAACAAGGCTTATTTCAATGCCTGATAAGGCAAGGCAATAGAGAAATTCAGGCACTCAAAAACGGCACCCGGCATCAGTCAGTATTGGAATTAGTAAAGCCATTACTACACAGTTTACTCCTATTTACTCCAATATTGGCAACTAATTTATACAAGACCTTTGCAATATTTAGTTTAGTACAAAACCAGGGATGTTATTTAATGGTGCCTGGCAAATGTGAAAAAAATATATGATAGCGAAAAAATAACCAAAGGTGATGAAATAGTATTACTAAAGAAAACAAATAACCTGATTGGCTCTTAATGCAAAAGATGGTTTTAAAATCCAAAAGCTAGGCTTTAAAATTTTTACCGGTTTAGGTGCATAATCCATTTAGCAGTAGCTATGCAATACCTTTACAATATCTTGTTAAATAATGATTACACTTTGCCAGCCATATTATTTAATCTATAAAAATGATCAGCAAAAAGAAACCCAACAAGTTTAAGAGGTTATGGAAATTACTTGGTCCGGGGCTTATTACCGGTGCAAGCGATGATGATCCATCTGGCATAGCTACCTATTCACAGGCAGGTGCCGCATTCGGGCTTTCTACCTTGTGGACTTCGCTCATTACCTTTCCCCTTATGGCTGCCATACAAGAAATGTGTGGCAGAATTGGGCTTGTTACTTCGCAAGGGTTAACTGGTACCCTAAAAACTTATTACCCAAAATCTATTTTGTATTTGATGGTAGTATTTAGCTTTCCTGCTATTGTAATGAACATTGGGGCTGATATTGCCGGGATGGGCGCTGCAGGCAATTTATTGTTTCCACAAATACCTGCCATTTTCTTTAGTATCGCTTTTACCTTTATCCTGTTGATTTTAATTATTTTTTTACCCTATCAAAAAATAGCTGCTGTACTAAAATACCTTTGCGTTGTGTTGCTTGTTTATTTAGTTGTTCCGTTTTTATATAAGCAAGATTGGATAGCCGTTTTTAAAGGTACTTTTATTCCAAATATTCAATTTGATAAAAACTTTATAAGCATATTAGTGGCAATACTTGGTACCACTATTTCTCCCTATCTCTTTTTTTGGCAAGCCACTATGGAAGTAGAAGATAGAAAACTTAAAAAAAATTTTGTACTCAATAAAAAAATAATGAAAGATATGAAGGCAGATGTTGATATTGGGATGTTGTTTTCAAACCTTGTAATGTTTTTTATTATCCTCACTTCCGGTACTGTTTTATTTAATGCCGGCATACATAAAATAGATACGGTAGAACAAGCAGCACAGGCGTTAAGGCCACTTGCCGGCGAATTTGCTTACCTGCTATTTGCCATAGGCATTATAGGAACTGGCTTATTGGCTATACCTGTTTTAAGTGGATCTCTCTCGTATATTATTTCAGAAACTTTTGGCTGGACACAAGGACTCGATAAAAAATTTTATGAAGCAAAGGCTTTTTACATAGTTGTAGCAATATCATTATTACTTGGTCTTTCTATGAATGAATTAGGCATATCGCCTATAAAAGCATTAATTTTTTCGGCTATTCTATATGGCCTTACAGCCCCTGTTTTAATTGCCATCATATTGCATATAGCTAATAACAAAGCTATAATGGGCAAATACATTAATGGTAAATTGTCAAATTTTTTGGGCTTTACAACTTTAATTTTAATGACTGTTGCTGCAGTAGTACTGCTATATTTACAGTTTGCAGCATAATAAATGAAATTTTAAGGCAGTAGCTATCAATTAATTCTTAGCATAGCGAAACGTTACCCCATCATTTTTACCACTAATTCTTTTAACATGGCAGTATGTGATGCATCGCCACTGTTTATACCAATACTCTTTAAATTGTACTCATGCAATAATAACAAACATCTTTCAACGCCTTCATAATTATAACGTTTCATGGCAATCAATGCATCTTTAGCAGCAAATAAGTTGTTACTAAAAAGAACTTTAATGGCATTTTCGCTTTTATCTGCCATACCAAACGCTACATATAGTTTACTGAAATAACCATAAAGCGCAGGCAATATTAATTGTATTGGCCCTGCTTTACTATTGCCTTCAAAATATTGAATAATTTTTACGGCTTTAACAAGGTTTTTTTTCGATAATGCTTCCTGTAATTCAAACGCATTGTACTCTTTGCTTACACCAATATATTTTTCTACATCATCTTCAGTAATACTTTTGCGGCCTGCAAGGTTTACGGTAACTTTTTCTATTTCGTTTACAATACGGCTTAAATCACTGCCAATATGCTCAGTAACAAGCGCAATTGCTTTAGCTGTCATGCTTATCTGCTGTGTTTGTAAATACCCTGTTAGCCATTCTGCCAATTTATAATCTCTTACTTTTTCTGAAGTAAGAATTTCACCATTCTTTTTAATACTCTTTGCTAGTGACTTTCGCTTATCAATTGTTTTTTCTTTGTGGCTAACAACAAAAATGGTAGAAGATAAGGGTTTATCAATGTAAGGCTCCAGCTTTTCTAAATCTTTCATTTGCTGTGCTTCTTTTAGCAATACTACCTGCTTTGTTGCAAACATGGGGTAGCGCATGCAGGCATTTACAACATCCGTCCAGTTAGCATCTTTACCGTAAAATACAGAGAGATTAAAACTTGCTTCACTTTCGGTTAAAATCTTATGCTCAGCATAATCCATAACAAGGTCAATGTAATAACCTTCTTCGCCCTCCAACCAATAAAGAGGCTTAAACAGTTTGTTTTTCCAGTCGCCAATTATTTTTTCTACAGACATAAGATTGCAAAAATAATGTTTGTGCTTTTAAATAGTTGGCGTTGAATAGTTTGTTGACAAATAGTAACTAAACACAATGCACTTATCTGTATTTCATTTAAAAGTTCTTTACAATTTCAACTTTAAAAGCCAAATTAAACCATTACTTGAAGGCTATTTTTTTACTAGTATAAATAAAATTAGCTTATTGAAGGTTTTTATAGTTGGTTTGAATATGTTTAGCGTACGCTATATTATAAAAGGCTTACTACAACATCAGTAGTATACAATGGGATGCATCCCAAATTGTCGCTCCTGATTTCGGTCGGTGTCCTCACCGACCGAGGCTCAGCCGTGGTCGGTGTCCTCACCGACCACTTGTTGCTGCTACAATTTGGGATGCACCCTAAACAATCTTTAAACAGAGCAATAATCCTGGTAAAAATTTTTTATCAAAATAGAGTTTTAATTTAGCCCATTAACCAAATATTGAAAGTGGCCAGCGAATTAAAAAATAAATTTATTTACCAGCTTCTTTTATCTGCCAGCCAGGTGCTTTTACCGCTTGTTTCCTATCCTTATATTGCAAGGGTATTAGGCCCTGCAAACCTTGGTAGGGTAAATTATGTTGATTTTATAGCGCAGGTTTGTATGATTGTTGCTGCATTTGGCATTCCTTTTTATGCCGTGAGAGAAATTGCCAAATTAAGAAATGATGCAGTTAAAAAAAATGGTTTCATACAAGAAATGGCCATTTTGCACAGCATTTTTGCTGTAATTGTTGCATTGTTATTTGTACTGCTTACCTATCAGCAATGGCAACAAAGTAAACAGTTGTACTTATTTGCATTGATAAATATTTTACTAAGCTCAATTAGTTTTGAATGGTATTTGCAGGGTATGGAGGCTTTTAGTTTTGCAGCTATCAGAACCATTGTAGTAAGGCTATTAATGCTTATTTCGTTTTTTATATTGATAAATACTCCAGGTGATTACCCAAAGTATATGGGAATTTTTACGGCAGGTTATTTTTTACTGGCTTTGCTAAATTGTTACAAAGTTTTTTCAGATACACATTTTACAATACAACCCTTACATTTTAAAAAACATTTACGTCCGCTAGTGCACTTTTTTGTAACCAGCTCAGCAATAAGCATTTATATTCTGTTTGATACTATTATTTTACAACACATTACGCATAACGATAAAATTGTGGGTTATTATACAACGGCGTTAAAACTGGTAAAAGTTTGCCTCGCTGGCTTGTTGGTAATTGGTACGGTATTGATGCCAAGAATTTCTTACCTGGCTCAAATTGGAGACCATGATGCTATAGTAAGACATATCAATAAATCTTTATTATTTATATGTACAGTAGGCTTGCCAATTTGCACAGGGCTATTTTTACTTGCCCCGGAAATTATTGCTGTAATTACCGGGGCTGCATTTAAACCTGCAATCCCTATAATGAGGATAATAGCATTTTTACCACTTGCCATTGGTTTAAGCAATATTTTTGCATTCCAAATACTGGTACCTTTTAATAAAGAAAGGAAATTTTTAAAAGCAGCTATTGCTGGCTGCATAATAAGTGTATCATTCAATTTTATATTAATTCCGCACTTAGCAGCCACAGGAGCAGCACTTACAAATATTTTTACAGAGGTAATAGTAACAATCATTACAGGATGGTATGCTTACAAAATAGTTCAATTTAAAGTAAGCACCGGTATGCTAATTAAAACTACATTTTCCTGTTTGCTTTTTATACCAATAATTATTGCTTGCCGATTGGGATTTTCATCGGCTTTAGTTATTTTATTGGTTGGTATGGCAAGCAGTGTATTGTTATATATATTGACACAACTTTACATTTTTAAAAATGAAGCTTTGATTGAGATTAAAACTTACCTTTTTTCGTTGTTAAAAATATCTTTCAAATGAAGGAGCAGTTAACTCCATATTATATAGCGGCAGCATTTGATGAAGAAATATATACAGCAGGCATTGTACGTTTTCACCAGGAGAAAATGATGGATGCTGCCGGCTTTACATCATTACGATTTAAATACAGCAGTAAAAAAGGAGTGTTGGCAAAATACCAAAGACTGCTTCAATGTATCAAAATTGCATTTACCATTCCTGCAAATAGTATTGTGTATTTTCATTTTCCATTTCAGGCTACCATTGATGCTTTGCTACTACAATGCCTTTATTGGCGGGGCATTAAAACAGTTGCTTTAATTATAGATATAGACGGATTAAGAGATCAAAATGCTCAATTGTTAAAGACAGAATTGAACCAACTGAATAAATTTAACTATTTAGTGGCTCATAATAATGAAATGAAAAAGTGGCTTAAACAACATTTGTCTTTAGCAAAAATTTTCACTATAAAAGTATTTGATTATGCTTATGCAGGCAAGGCACTTAACAAAAAATTTACACCTGTCATTTGCTTTGCAGGCAATGTTTTAAAAGCAAGTTTTGTATATAAATTGTATAAAATGGAGCAGCTATCATTAAATGTGTATGGTTTGGGGTATGCGCCATCACTTAATTTAAAAGGCGGATTTACATACAAAGGAATGGCCCCACCTGATCAATTACCTTTTGTAATAGAAGGTAGCTTTGGACTTGTTTGGGATGGGGATAACCTGGAAGATTGTGACCCTTATTTAAAGTACAACAATCCCCACAAGTTAAGCCTTTATTTAGCTGCAGGTATGCCAGTAATTGTATGGGATAAAAGTGCAGTTGCCAACTGGGTAATACAAAATAATATTGGTTTTTGCATACAATCCATTACAGAAATAAGCAGTTGCATAAGTAATATTTCTAACAATAATTATGAAGCAATGCGTAAAAACGCAGCTTATATTGGTAACCAAATATGCAACGGATATTATTTTAAAACTGTTTTAACTAAAATTTTGCAGTCGTAAATATTTGTAAGCTACTGATAAAGTGTTGGTAAACCACCTTAATTATTGATTGATATTTTTTTTTAGTTAACCCATTTTTTATCCAGCACATTTTGATAGATATTACTAATAGTTTTACCTACTACCCTGTAACTAAATAATGCAGCAGCAGAAGCTGCAATTGCTGGCCTGTTATAGCTTTGGTAAGTATCAATCATCTGTTGCATAGCCTGTACCAGTTGTTCTGTATTACCAGCTTGTACAAGTATTCCATTATTTTCATTTACTACTTCGCCAATACCTCCTACCCTGCTGCTCACTACAGGAAGCCCACAACAAAGCGCTTCTAAAATTATACAGGGCAAATTTTCGTACCGGCTAAACATTAATAATGCGTTAGACTCCTGCATTTTTTTTGCAACAGCTACATATTTGATTTCATCCTCAAAAAAAACAAAGCTGTTCAGTAAACCTAATTCTTCTGCCAACAACAGTAAGGCTGCATTTGTATTACCAATCATTTGTACAATAAAGCTACAGCCTCTGCCCTTTAATAGTTTACAAGCATGCAAAATACCCTCCGGATTTTTGGGGTAATTCATATACGATGGATGAATAAATTGAAATATTGCAGTAGTATTTGCTGATTCAACAGGGTTAATTGCTGCATTTTCTATTAAAGGAAATAAAGGAGTATTTGTATACGGTTTATAAAAAAAATGTTTTGTATCTACCACATTAGGAACAACGGTGTAAGGCATTTTTACAAAATTATTAGTAATAGTATTTCCTAAGTTTTGCGAAACGGGCAGCAGCATAGCAGCATCTTTAAGCACTGCCATATTTAATCGCAGAAACAACTTACCCATATCAAAAATATTGGGTTTACAATCCATATTGTACCCCGACCAATGTTCTGTAACAATGTAGGGTATCCCCCATTTTTTTTTAAGTTTACGGGCAAACAAACCTGCCTTCATAGCAACCTGTACGTGCACTAAATCAGGCTTGCCTTCTGTTGAAATTATCTGCTTAAAAATTTTGTTTTGAAGCAACAGATATTTCCTTTGAGATAGAAGTTTGCCTATAGAACCTCCCCAAAAGCTTTTACCATAATATGCTGTATAAATAGTGAGGTTACCAACTTTAATTTGCTGTATTTCAACCGAATTTACCGGCATTGCATCATCTTTTAATACAACAATTACCGATAATTGATCAACATTTGCAGCTACTGCGTATGCGTGCCGTTCAATAAAATCTCCGACAGAAATATTTATCCGGCTGGGAAACCAGCTTGCAAGCCATACAACATTCATAGAGTCAAAAGTATTAAATGATCAGGAGTTATCTGGCTAAATTTTAGTTGGATGATTAGCCCGCATAAGTAAAAAGTATCTTTATATTTGAACATATACAATTGTATAAAAAATCCAGCATCAATTTAGCAAAATTGGATATCGAATATTTTATTGGCATTAAATATATAAAATTATAAAAATTTATTTTGGACTTTTATAATTTCAGTTGGTTTATAATCATTTAACAAAGCAACAATGGCATTTTTAAAAAAGATAAATAGTAAAGCAAAAGCTATTATTAATTCTGGCTATGGCACCAGTAATTCCAGCTATGGTGGCCGTTTTATTAATAAAGATGGTATGCCTAATATACAAAAAAAGGGCCTTAATTTTTTAGAAGGTATCAGTTGGTTTCATACGCTATTGCAAATGTCCATATCGCATTTTTTTACAATTATCCTTTTATTTTATGTACTGATTAATTTACTTTTCGCATTTATTTACCTTGCTATTGGCGTAGAGCATTTAGGTGGAATGAATGCTTCAACCATGCTGGAGAAGTTTGGTGAAGCTTATTTTTTTAGTGCTCAAACGTTTACTACCGTTGGTTATGGCAGAATAAACCCTACTGGTTTTATTACAAGTGCTGTAGCAGCTATAGAAGCATTGGTGGGTTTACTAAGTTTTGCTATTGCAACGGGCTTGTTTTATGGAAGATTTAGTAAGCCACAGGCATTTTTACGCTTTAGTGAAAACGCTATATTGGCACCGTTTAAAGACGGACTTGCTATTATGTTACGAGTTGTTCCTTATAAAAATATTAACCTTACTGATGTAGAAGCCAAGCTTTCGGTTGCATTAATGCTGGAAGAAAATGGTAAAGTTGCCAATAAGTTTTTCTTGTTAGATTTGGAATATAGCCAGGTAAATTCTCTTACACTAAGCTGGACGATTGTACATCCGATATTGGAAGCAAGCCCATTTTATAAATTTTCTAAAGATGATTTTAAAAATATAGAGGGAGAAATGCTCGTTTTTGTAAAAGGTTTTGATGATATGTTTAGCAATACGGTGGTGGCTCGTACATCTTATACTTTAAGCGAAATAGTGTTAGGTGCCAAATTTGAACCAATGTATTACAGAAGTGAGGATAACAATAAAACAACTTTGGATATCGGCAAGTTAAATAACTTTGATAAAATAGATATTAGTAAAAATTGGAGTTAATGAATAAAGTTAAAACCAACTATATCAGTTGAATAAAAAGGAAGGTCGCCTAGTTGGTTTAGTATAGGGTTGATAAAAATTGAGGAAAATTGAAAGTAGTTGAGCGTTGGTAGGTTTGGGAGCAAATTTAGGTTAGGCTGTTATTAACATTCACTCAAGCTAATGGGCACATTTATAGCAAGCCCGCCATCTGCAGTTTCTTTGTATTTACTATTCATATCAAGGGCAGTTTCCCACATGGTTCTTATTACGCCATCAAGACTCACTTTAGCAAAATCTGGTTTGCTTTGTAAGGCAAGCTGGCTGGCAGTAATAGCCTTTATTGCACCCATGGTATTTCGTTCTATACAGGGTATTTGCACAAGCCCGCCAATAGGATCGCAAGTAAGCCCAAGATGATGCTCCATTGCTATTTCTGCTGCCATTAATACTTGCCGCTGTGTACCTCCCATACATTCTGTAAGCGCTGCTGCCGCCATAGCGCTACTTACACCTATCTCTGCCTGGCAGCCTCCCATTGCTGCAGAAATGGTAGATCCTTTTTTAAAAATACTACCTATTTCACTTGCTGTAAGTAAAAACTGAATTATTTTATCTTCGCTATTGCCATCACAAAAAGCAATGTAATATTGAAGTACAGCCGGAATTACACCCGCAGCACCATTGGTAGGTGCTGTTACTACTCTTCCAAAGGAGGCATTTTCTTCATTTACAGCCAATGCAAAACAACTTACCCAATCTAGTATGTAAGTAAAATGAAGTCCGCCACTTTTAATACTGCTCAACCATTCATCATAACCCAAATAAACAGCATCTTTTAACAAACGTTTATTCAAATCGAAACCTCTTCTCTTTACCTGTAAACCTCCCGGCAAAATACCCTGTGTATGGCAACCTTTATAGATACAATCTTTCATTACTTGCCAAATTTGCAGAATTTTAATGTTGGTTTCTGCTTCAGGCCGCCAACAGGTTTCATTTTCTAAAACTACTTCACTAACATTCATACCGGTTTTCATGCACCAATGCAGCAAATCCTGAGCAGTATTAATAGGAAAAGGTAATACCACGTCGCTATCTTCTTTATTTATTTCTCCTTCTTTTACAACAAAACCGCCACCTATTGAGTAATAAGTGGCGGCAATATTTTCACCATTATTTAGTTTAGCCAAAAAAGTAAGTGCATTGGGGTGGAAAGGCAGAGATTCTCCATACAAAAATTCTATATCAGTGGCAGGGTCAAAAGCTATTGCATGAATACCTTTAAGCAACAGTGTTTTTGTGTTGGCGATATTAGAAATGCGAGGCTGTATTTTATCAATTTCAACACTAACAGGATTGGCGCCATAAAGGCCTAACTGTACTGCTACATCTGTACCATGGCCAATGCCAGTTTTTGCAAGAGAGCCATACAATAAAACCTCCATACCCTCTACTTTGGTCAACATATTTGCTTCTTCCAAATCTTGTATAAAACGCAAAGCTGCCCTCCATGGACCAAGCGTATGGCTACTTGACGGACCAACGCCTATTTTAAACATGTCAAATATGGAGATGGACTCGTGCCGCAAACAAAGATTTTAATAGTTTATAATTTCTACATTAAATATAAGTGGTGAGCCAGCCGGAATACCATTTTGGGCTGAACAGCCATAAGCTAATGAAGGTGGTAAATAAAGATTGATAACACCTCCTTTTTTAACCAGCGGAATACCAAATCTCCAACCAGTAATAACACCATTTAAAGGAAAAGTAGCAGTAGAGCCTGCAGCGGTTGAATCAAAAACACTTCCATTAATCAATGTTCCCTTATATTTTACAGTAACAGTAGATGAAGCATTGGGAAAATCTATACCAAAGCCAGTGCCTAACACAGTGTAAAAGAACCCCCGAGGGTCTTTGGTGGCCGTAATTCCCTTGCTTGTAATGTAGGTTTGAAGTACAGCAATTTCAGAATCTGATGGTGAGCCTGGCGTAGATACACAACTATTGGGTGTAGGGCTGCTTGTTTTGCTGCATGCAAAAAATAATAGGGCTACCGTTACAATAAATAAACATTTCTTCATAATACTTTTAATTGATTTTATTTTTATCAGCCGTAATTAAGGCTTGTTGGTTACGTTTTGTTTGTGTTTTAATTCCTGATAAAGTTGTTCATTGTTTTCCCATTTAAATTGCATTCTAAAAAAAGAATAGAAAAAAACAATAATAGACATTGCAAAAATAGCGGTTAAAAACATTCCGGGAGATGTTTTTGAAATCTTAGTATACCATTCTGGAATAAATAAATAAACAGTTATAACTAATAGTAATATAGGTAATGCAAATAAAATAGCCATTGGTAAACCACCAAGTAATTTATTAATAAAGGTATTTTCTCTTTCCCGGTTTTTTTCCCAAAAACTGATAAATTGTTCTTCCTTTTCTGTAAGCATGGTGCAAAGTTAACCAAATATAAAATGGGTTTTTTGCAAATTGATCAATATTAGGTAGGTTTGTTAAACAACAAAATAAATATTTTGAAAATAGAACATTTTATCGTTCAGCACTTGTATATACACAAACAGGTTATGCTGCAAGGAATTGGTACGTTGTTTCTAAATCCGTCGGTTACTCTGCCTTTGGAGGGTCAAAAAGATTTTGTTATGCCAGACAATGCTTTTACGTTTGAATATAATTTAAAAGCTGGTGAAGATGAAGCGCTTGTTAATTATATTATACAACAAACCAGGAAGATGAAATCGCTGGCCATTGCTGATCTTGAGTCATATTACATTATATCCAAACAATTTTTAAATATTGGAAAACCAATGGTAATTGAGGGTGTTGGTACAATACAAAAAAACCAAATCGGTGAATACCAGTTTGTTTCAGGGCATTTTATTACACCTAAAATTGAAGACATTCCAAGGCAATTAAAAGAAAAAACTGAGGATAGTGTTTCTTTTGAAAGTGAAAGCAAACAGGATAATAGCAAAAGAAATATTTTATTGGTTTTTTATGCTGTTGTACTTGCCCTATCAGCTCTGGGAATTTATTATTTTGTTACCAACAAAAAAGTACCTGCTCCTGCTGAGGTAGCTGATCAAATAATACCATTAACAGATTCTATTAGAACAGACACACTTTTAAAGCCAACAACTGCTATAAACATTGCAGCTCCTGCTCCTGCTATTGTTAAAAAAGACAGTTTTAATTTTAAAATTGTAATTAAAAATTATCCAACTTCAGTAGCTGCTAACAAAGCTTTTAAAAAACTTTCAGAATATGGGCACAAGGTTTTTATAGTAAGGAGCGATTCTTTCCACTATAAATTAGTAATGCCATTTACCACAGCTTTATCTGATTCTACCAGAGCAAAAGATTCGCTACGTAAGTTTTTTGGTGGCAAGCCTTATATACTTTTGTAATAAATACAACAGGTTGTGTAGCATTTGTATTAAACTTCATTGCTGTTTGAACTGTAAAATCTGGTTTAAGTTTATATGACGCTATTTTTTTATTTGAAAAAAAATAATCAGCCTGCAGCTAGCTTTCAAAAAAATGTTTATTCAACAACTAAAATAATTGAAGCGATAAAATACGCTGTCTGTTTTACTGCGCATAAAAAATTGAAGATTCAAAAAATATACGCTTGTTTTTATCTTACCAATACTGAAGCGCCTTTTTTAGAATAAACTATCTCCTAAAGTGCAATGCATTCCAACACCCAAACCACTGCCTGTGAATCTTCTGGCTGCCCTTTAAATTAACCATTCCAGCCAGGGCTTTCGGTTATTGTTTCGTATAGCAGTTGGCCCCGGCGGTTAAATATTCTAAAATATTCCACTTCCACTATGGCTCGTAATATGAGATGCAAATAATCGTTTCTTCCATTGTTGTTGGGAGTAAAAGTAGTAGGTACGTAAATTTCTATCTTTTTAATTGTTCTAACCAATTGTATATCAACAGTTACACAACCGCCAACGCTAGTAAGGTTAATAGTATAGAGTTGGGGCTGCATACCATTAAAAACAGGATTAAAACTTGCCCTGTTATTTAAGCTAATACCAGGGCTCCATAAAGCAGATGGCCCTATAGAACAGGATTTAGCCTCACGGCAAATGCAGTACAAGAGGGTGGCGGCAGCGTTTAAATGAAGAGGGTTGCCTTTGTTGAAGCAGTAGTTAAAAAAGAGTTTAGCAATTGCAACATCCGGGTTATACACTACAAAATAAAATAACCATATTTATACGGCTAACCAATTATGGTAAAAATTACATTATGCAACCCTTTACATTTGTTACTATTGCGTATGAAAAAGATTTTTTAGCTACATAAATGACGGCAAATATTAAAAACCCACAAATATGCCAAACAAATTTTTTATTTATAAAAGATTACAGCACTTTGTACGCCTCTCTTACCGGGCAAAATACATCTATTAATTTGCAGGCTGTTACTGCCTGAGCACCATGCAGTACGTTAGAAGAAATTACATAAAAATTTCCTGCTTTTAGCGTATAAGAAATACCGTCAATCACCATTTCCAGCTCACCTTGCAGCAGGTAAGTTATTTGCTCATGTATGTGTTGATGCTGTGGCATAATAGTACCGGCAACTATTTCAACCAAACCAAAAGTCATTTGCTGTCCGTGAACATACTGTCCGGTAATACCTTCCATTAATTGTAAAGGGGTAATATCTTGTATTTGAGGCATGATAATTAACTGATTTTAAGTTTATTTAAATCTGGTTGATACAAAATTAAAAAAAGAAAATTGATCATTACAATTTGCTAAGTAAATCAAGATCATGCAGTTGTGCAGTGTTTTTGGCAATAGCATACCCTGCATCTGCATGCCGTATTACCCCTATGCCAGGGTCGTTTCTCAATACCCTACTCAATCGTTCATCTGCATCTGAAGTGCCATCTGCAACTATTACCATACCAGCGTGAATGCTATAACCCATCCCAACGCCGCCGCCGTGGTGAAGACTAACCCAACTTGCGCCACCTGCGGTATTTACCAACGCATTTAAAATTGGCCAGTCTGCTACTGCATCACTGCCATCAGGCATTGCTTCGGTTTCCCGATTAGGGCTTGCTACTGAGCCAGTATCCAAATGATCTCGTCCTATTACTATTGGCGCTTTTACCTTGCCGGATTTTACCAGTTCATTAAATGCAAGGCCAGCCTTTTCTCTCTCGCCTTGTCCGAGCCAGCATATACGGGCTGGTAATCCTTGAAAAGCAATCTTTACTTTGGCCATTTTCATCCAACGGAGAATGCCTTTATTTTGAGGAAACATTGAAACGATAAGCTCATCTGTTACAGCAATATCAGCAGGGTCACCACTTAAGGCAGCCCATCTAAATGGCCCTTTTCCTTCACAAAAAAGAGGTCGTATATAGGCAGGTACAAACCCTGGAAAAAGCTCGCCAGCCTGCCAGTTAGGAGCTCTTGAATTCAATGATCTAAAATTTAATGCTGTGTTTTGATGAGACTGTTCGTACTCAATAGCCCTTGCCCTTATATTGTTGCCATAATCAAATGTAATAGCTCCCCTATCCATTATTTGCAGCATAAGTTGTACATGCAAATACATACTTTCATAACTAAGCGCAAGGTATTTGTCAGGATTTTTCAGCCTTAAAATTGTAGCGTTTTGGTTAGATAATTGATGGGGCACATACCCAATAAGCGGGTCATGTGCACTCGTTTGATCGGTGAGTGTATCGGGTGTAATATTCCGCTCAATTAAATGTTGCAGTAGCTGAATGGCATTGCATAAAACGCCAATACTTTTTGCTTCACCCGCAGCCTTGTAGCTCAAAGCTGCATTGATGGCTTCATCTATATTTACAAATTTTTCATCAAGGTATTTTGTTTCTATCCGTTTATCAATCCGCCATTCTTCTACCTCAGCAATTAAAGCAACCCCTTCGTTCATGGTAATGGAAAGTGGCTGTGCACCTCCCATTCCGCCAAGCCCCGCCGAAACATTCAGCGTACCTCTAAGGCTGCCACCAAAATGCTTATCGGCAATAGCAGCGTAGGTTTCGTACGTTCCCTGTACAATTCCCTGGCTTCCTATATAAATCCAACTGCCGGCTGTCATTTGGCCATACATCATTAACCCTTTTCTCTCTAGTTCTTCAAAATGTTTCCAATTAGCCCAGTAAGGTACCAATTGACTGTTGCTTATTAAAACCCTTGGAGCATCTTTATGTGTTTTCATAATACCAACAGGCTTACCGCTTTGTATTAATAAACTTTCATCATTTTCTAATATTTTTAGCGAGGCGATAATATTATCCAATGCTTCAAAATTTCTGGCAGCTTTGCCACGTCCGCCATAAACAATTAAATCGTTAGGGCGTTCTGCAACTTCCGGATCCAGGTTGTTGAGCAACATTCTTAGCGCCGCTTCCTGTACCCAACCTTTGCAGGAAATTTGGGTGCCGGTTGGAGTTTTATACTTTATTGCATCGTACGTTTTTTGGGGAGTTTGTTCCATATATCATTTTGTTATTATCCATTAAATTTAAAAAAAGCTCTTTTTTACCGCAATATTATTTTAACCTGGATTTTGCACGCTCACTTAATAAAATTCATTTTTAAATTGAGGTAGAATTTTAAATCCAGTACTTCATCAAAAGTACTGTATTGCCTATTCTGTATTTTGCTTTAATCCCAAATTTTACAGTTGAAATTATTGTGAGTAATTTTCCGAAAGCATCCTGATGAAGAGATAGTAAATTTACAACTACAAAAAAATTGGGTTAAACAGCATTTTTATTTGATAGGTATAAACAGTTTAACTTTGGCTTTTTTAATTAAATCAAGCATGACCAAACTCTCCGTTAATATCAATAAAATAGCAACACTTCGCAACAGCAGGGGTGGTAATAATCCTGATCTTATTAAAACCGCTTTAGACATTGAGCGATTTGGAGCTGATGGCATTACAGTACACCCGAGGCCGGATGAAAGACATATCCGCTATGAAGATGTATTTAACCTAAAAAAAATGATTGCTACCGAATTAAATATTGAAGGCAATTGTACAGAAGATAAATTTGTAACGCTCGTTTTGGCCAATAAACCTGCACAGGTTACGTTGGTGCCCGATGCACTAGGGCAACTTACCAGCAACCATGGATGGAATACCGTAGAGCACAAAGACTATCTGATAAAAATGATCAGCCTGTTTAAAAATGCAGGTATTCGTACTTCAATTTTTGTAGATCCAATAGCTGAAATGGTAGAAGGCGCAGCAGCCACAGGTACCGACCGTATTGAATTATATACCGAAGCATTTGCAAAAGACTATGCCGCAGGCAACACTGCCGGTGCTATTGCTCCTTATATTACTGCTGCTACCAAAGCAAATGACTTGGGCCTTGGTATAAATGCAGGCCACGATCTTGACTTGAACAATCTTACATTTTTTGCAGATAACATACCAGGGTTATTGGAGGTTTCTATAGGGCATGCCTTAATTTGCGATGCCATTTATCTGGGCCTGGAAAATGTAGTTCAGTTATATAAAAGACAGTTGAATGAGTTGTAAATTTTTGAGTACAGTATTATCATGGTTTAAATGAAGTGTAATAAATTTTAGCCTTCATACAGATTGATACCTGCGATTTTTGGCTTATTCAATCTATTACAAAAATCCCCATCAAATAAGTAATTTGCGGCCTTATGATATATAGAAGTAAAGCGCCACTCCGTATTGGTCTTGCGGGAGGCGGCACCGATGTAAGCCCGTACAGTGATGAGTATGGAGGTGCTATTTTAAATGCCACCATTTCCTTATCGGCTAATGCCTGTATAGAACCCTTAAAAACCAATACTATCATTGTAGAGGCATTGGATAGAAAAGAAGTGCAGGAATATACAATTACCAATATTTTACCCACTAATGGAGAACTTGATCTGTTAAAAGGTGTGTATAACCGCATACAAAAAGAGTTTCCTTTTACACATACAGGCTTCCGCCTCAGCACATTTGTAGATGCGCCTGCAGGTTCGGGCCTTGGTACATCTTCAACACTGGTAGTAGCAATTTTGGGGGCCTTTGTAGAAATGCTCAAATTGCCATTGGGAGATTATGATATTGCCCACCTTGCTTACAGTATTGAACGGGAAGATCTTTTATTGGCAGGTGGCAAGCAAGATCAATATGCTGCCACTTTTGGCGGTGTAAACTTTATGGAGTTTTATGGTGGCGATAAAGTAATTGTAAATCCGCTCCGCATAAGACCGGAATACATGCATGAACTTGGCAACAACCTGGTATTGTATTTTACGGCTACCTCAAGGGAAAGTGCAGCAATTATTAAGGAGCAGGTAAAAAATGTAAACAATAAAGATGAAAAGAGTATTGAAGCCATGCACAAGTTAAAGGAGCAATCTAAAATGATGAAAGAGGCGCTGTTAAAAGGTAAATTGCATGAGTTTGGCGAAATACTTGATTTTGGTTTTCAGCAAAAAAGAAAAATGGCCCATAACATTAGCAACAGTAAAATTGAAGCAATTTACGAAGCTGCTAAAACCGCAGGTGCAACCGGTGGTAAAATAAGCGGTGCAGGTGGCGGCGGTTTCATGATATTTTATTGCCCCGGCAATACCCGTTATAAAGTAATAGAAACATTGAATACATTTGGCGGCGAAATAAAAAACTATTCTTTTACCAAATATGGGTTAACAACCTGGACCACTCAGTAGATGTATTTTAAATTCCTGATTATTCAAAAAACAAAAGCCATTTTCAGTCTGCTGAAATTGCATGTGCTGGTAGAACCATTTACCGGCTTTTTTATCAACCTTGCCTACCTTTCCAAACAATCCAAATGGATTAATCAGCAGAAAGATTTGGGGTACAACGATTTTTTTTCCGGTAACAGAAACAGGGATAAGCGATTGGGCTTGTACCAATACCTGCTGGATAAATTCATTAAAAATAATGCCATCAATTACTTAGAATTTGGTGTTGCAAACGGCGGCTCTTTTTACTGGTGGATGGAGCATCATACCAATACTGACAGCAGGTTTCATGGCTTTGATACTTTTAGCGGATTGCCTGAAGATTGGGGCCATTTTAAAAAAGGAGACATGAACAATGGCAACGAAATTTTACAAACCAAAGATACAAGAGCTAGCTTTTACCAGGGGCTTTTTCAGCAAACCTTACCCTCCTTTGTAAAAGAATTTGACAATGAAAAAATGAAGGTGATACACATGGATGCCGACCTCTACTCCTCTACCCTTTTCACTTTAACAACTTTGGCTCCTTATTTAAAAAAGGGAGATATCATTTTCTTTGATGAATTTTGTGTACCCACACATGAGTTTCTGGCAGTTAAAAATTTTACAGAGTCCTATTACATTAACCTAAAACCAATTGCTGCATCAAATAATTTTTTGTTTACAGCATTTGAAGTGGAGTAAAAATTGCCGAAGATTGAAGGGAGTTGATTGGATTTGAAGAGTAGAAGAATATAAAAAGAAAAAGAATCAGGTATTTTGTTAGTAAACGAAGACTGGTTATGGCCTTGAATAAAAAGTGCTGGAAATTTCTTCATTAGCCGTTAAGAAATCAAACCCGCCCGGCCTGCGCCATTCGGACGGGGCTGATTTTTTTTGTTACTTTTTCTATCAACCTGACCCGAAAAATCGGAAGAAAAAAAAGTAAACAGCCGCTAGCTTAAATTATAAAGGCTTTGCGAACAAAATACTTAATCCAAAAAATAAATAGAAACAATAAAACAACAATGCAGCAACAAATAAAAAATATTATTGCCAATTCTATTGAGGTAAAGCAACAACTACTGGCAAATGAAACCATCCTTGCAACAGTACAAAGTTGTGTGGAAGTACTTGTAGCAGCTTTTAAAAATGGAAACAAAGTGCTTTTTTGCGGTAATGGCGGAAGTGCTGCCGATGCACAGCATTTGGCAGCAGAGTTCAGCGGCAGATTTTATATTGACAGGGATGCCCTGCCTGCAGAGGCATTGCACTGTAATACCAGCTACCTTACCGCTGTGGCCAACGATTATAGCTACAATGAAATTTATGCAAGATTGATAAAGGGAATTGGCAATAAGGCCGATGTTTTAATTGGCCTTAGCACATCTGGCAACAGTAAAAATATTGTAAGAGCTTTTGAAGTAGCCAAACAAAAAGAGATGATTACAATAGGTATGACAGGCACTACAGGTGGCACCATGAAAGAGCTTTCTGATTATTTACTCAATGTTCCATCTACAGATACTCCACGAATACAGGAAAGCCATATTTTATTAGGCCATATTATTTGCCAATTGGTAGAAGAAAAGGTTTTTCAGGCTGATTAATGCTTTTAATAATTGGTAGCTAAGAAAACTGCAGTATAAAATTTTGATGCGAATAGGCTAATCAGTTAAATCCTCTTTTTGAAGATGAAGGCCGTAGTAGAATTTCAATTGAAAAATCCGGGTTAAAGCTTTTTATTATCAATAAAACTCTAACCTAACCCACGCTACCTTATTTTTACACCCTTGATGGCAGCACCTTTTTTAACATACAACCAAACTGAAATCATTTTTGAAAACTGCCAATTTTCACATCTTACCCATGCTTTTATTTTGGCCAATAGTGCCGCTATGCCAGATACAGGTGCAGAGCGTTTCTTTTTGGTACTGCCAGAAATGATTGAGCTTAATGCTGGTACATTCAGTAATCCGGGGGGCGGTCTGGTTTTTCCGCTGGTATCGGTGCAGTGCAGCAAAGCCACGCTTGCACTAGGTTGTAGTTGCAATTATGGTAAACATAAACTTTGCGATCACCAGGCGCAAGTGCTGTACAATATCTTGGATAGG
Source organism: Chitinophagales bacterium (assembly GCA_038234405.1). GTDB lineage: Bacteria > Bacteroidota > Bacteroidia > Chitinophagales > Chitinophagaceae > Ferruginibacter. The sequence goes on along the minus strand of JBBQTZ010000019.1, from coordinate 6,730 downwards.
CCCGACCTGCGCATTTTTTTTGATGACCGTCTGCGCCACAAAAGCATTCTAACTATTGCTGAGCAATATGGGTTGGAAAATGAGCCCAACCCCGATGCACATTTTGAATTGATATGGGCAAATCGTTTGGTAAATATCACACCCCGTATTAAAACCCTTCAACCCGTTAATAAAGATGCGCTACAACAACTGGCAGCAGCATTGTTACCGCCTGCAAAGTTGTTTAGTCAACCCCAATCTGCAACACAATTTAAAAACCTGCTGGTGCTGAGTGAACATAAATATTATAAACACTTGCAGGTAACATTGTACCAGGCGCCTGTAACTCCGGCTGGTAAAATTAAAAACCCTCTCAAAGTTCTTGATCCGCAAGAGCTGGGCTGGCAAACTACCTCAGTAGATGAAATGAAATTTTATACAGGAGTTGCAGCTTTTGCCAACAACCACAATAAAACACCGCTTGCTGCTGATTTATTTGCGCTAAGGGCTCTTGTAAAAAATCCGGTTGGGTTGGCTACCTTTTATCACAGTGCAACAATTAGTGAAAATATTGCTGCTACCAGCCTGGTGCCCGTGCAACTAGGTTTATTGCAAAATGGACTGGAGCTGAATGTATATCATAAAGAAAATTTTTATGAAATTAGCGGACAGTTGGTTATGGGCGATAAGGTTTATCTACTGAATAACCTGCCCATTAAATACGGTTATTTTATCTTGTCGGAAAATATACTGCACCTGGTGGATAGCCTCGACCTGCTTAGGGTGCTGGTGTATTTTAAAAAACTGAATAATATTGCGGTAGTACATCAAAGCAAGTTTGATGAATTTAGAAAAAATATCCTTTCTCCGTTAGAAGATACCATCCGTATTCATTATGCCTGGTTGGTTGCTGCCACTAAAGAACAATTGGAGCATCATGGCTTTGATGATCCTCCACAGCAAATAATCTATTTATCAGAAGAAGGAGATCATATCCTGATTAGTCCGGTGATGCGGTACGGTGAAGTAGAGGTAAGTGTGCTAAGCAAACGCCAACTTTTTGCCAGAGATGAAAAAGACAATGCATTTATTGTAGAGCGGAACGAAGTATTGGAAAATGAGTTTACTACTTTACTACTGCAACAGCATGCTGATTTTGCGGGGCAAATTCACCAGCAGGCTTTTTATTTACCTAAACAACAATTATTGCAGGATGAGTGGTTTTTGGAGGCATTTGATGCATGGCAATCAAAAAATATTACCGTACTTGGTTTTAATGAAATAAATAAAAACAAGCTAAATACCAATAAAGCAACCGTTTCGGTAAAAATAAACAGCGGGCTCGATTGGTTTAATACTGATGTAGCTGTTCGCTATGGTGGCCAAAAAGCCAGTTTAAATCAGTTACATAAATCGCTGAAAAATGGCAGCAAATATGTAAGGCTCGATGATGGTACTATGGGCTTGATGCCTGCCGAATGGATTAAAAAAATGGCAGCCTATTTTGAGGCTGGTAATTTGGTAGAAGAGGAGTTGAGAATACCCAAAGTGAATTTTTCTGCTGTGCAAATTTTGTTTGAAAAAGAAATGTTGAGTGCAGAAGTACAGGAACAAATTGGAAATTACAACAGCAAGCTGGCAGATTTTGAAAATATTGAAAACGTACCAACACCTACAGGTTTACAAACCGAATTACGCCATTATCAGTTACAGGGATTAAACTGGTTAAATTTTTTAGACGACTTTGGTTTTGGTGGCTGCCTTGCAGATGATATGGGGCTTGGTAAAACCATCCAGGTGATTGCTTTTATCTTATTGCTTCGTACAAAAAGCGCCATAAAAACACACCTGATAATAGTGCCTACATCACTCATATTTAACTGGCAAAAGGAGTTAGAGAAGTTTGCCCCTTCGCTCAGGGTACTAATCATTCAGGGTGCAAACCGGGTGCGCAACAATCATCATTTTCACGAATACGATGTGGTGCTAACAAGCTATGGCATGCTGCTATCAAATATTCATTTTATCAAAACTTTCCGCTTTGGTTATATTTTTTTAGATGAATCGCAGGCCATTAAAAACCCCGATTCGCAACGGTATAAAGCATGCAGATTACTGCAATCCTACAATAAAATTGTAATTACGGGCACTCCCATAGAGAATAATACTTTTGACCTGTACGGGCAGTTAAGCTTTGCCTGTCCGGGACTGTTGGGCAATCAGCAATATTTTAAAGATATGTATGCCCAGCCTATTGATAAATTTGGCGATACAAAACGGGCAGCAGAACTACAGCAAAAAATAAATCCTTTTATATTGCGCCGTACCAAAAGGCAGGTGGCTACTGAGTTACCGGAAAAAACAGCCATGATTATTTATTGCGAAATGGGTATTGAACAGCGCAAAGTGTATGATGCCTACGAAAAAGAATTTCGCAATTATTTGCTGCACCAGCCAGAGATGGACCTGCCACGAAATAGTATGCATGTATTACAGGGGCTCACCAAGCTGCGGCAAATTTGCAATGCTCCTTCCCTGCTAAAAGATGATGCTTTTTATGGAAATGCTTCCGCAAAAATTGATGTACTGATAGCGCAAATTAAAAGCAAACACCAGCAACATAAAATTCTGGTATTCTCTCAGTTTGTTGGCATGCTCAATTTAATAAAGAATGAACTGTCGGCCAACTATATTCCGTACGAATACCTTACCGGGCAAACAAAAGACAGGGAGGCGGCAGTAAATAATTTTCAAACAAATGATGCTATACGGGTTTTCCTCATTAGCCTAAAAGCGGGTGGTACCGGGCTTAATTTAACCGAAGCAGATTATGTTTATTTGGTAGATCCATGGTGGAACCCGGCAGTAGAAAACCAGGCCATTGACCGCTGCTACCGTATTGGCCAGGAAAAGCATGTAGTGGCAGTTCGGCTTATTTGTCCGGATACTATTGAAGAAAAAATACTACAATTACAAGCTGTTAAAAACGAGCTGGTTAGCGATTTAATTAAAACAGATATGGGGGTGTTAAAGCAGTTGGGAAAGGAAGATTTATTGGGGCTGCTAAGCAATTTAGCTACCCAGGCTTAACGGGAAGTCGTTCCTCTCCTATTCTCTCCAACAACCAGGAGTTTTATGTTGATTTATCTATGCAATGGAAATAATAGTCAATTTCGGGTTAATGGACAAAATAGTGCATTCCAAATTGCCGCTCCATATTTCGATTGGTTTGGATACCTGCCGGGGACAGGCCGTGGTTGGTTTGCTCAGTAACCATCAGGCACTGCGTAAAATGCTCCCATTTCTTTTTAAATATTAAAATACCCTGTTTATTTCGCTAAATTGCTGCCTGATTATCAACCTCATTTAAACCGGATTTTAAAAACATTTTATGGAATTATTACATCAATTTAACGAAGCAGTAATCAATAGCAAATCTCTTGCAGCCAAACCAGCCAACGATATACTATTGCAGTTATATTCTTTGTACAAACAAGCGACCGAAGGTGATATTGCAACTGAAGCCCCTGTTAATACATTTGATTTTGTAGCCCGTGCCAAGCACAATGCCTGGGATGAACTAAAAGGTAAGTCTAAAGAAACCGCCATGCAGGAGTATATTGATATTATAACAAGGCTAAAGGGTTAATCTGGCAGTTGATAAAATCATTTTGAAAGCATAGAAATGAATGATTTTACTTTTAATTATGTTGGTTTGTATAAATTGCGCTTAAAATAGTACTAACTAACACCCACATGTCTTCTCCCAAAACAGCCGCTATCGGGTTTATTTTTATCACTTTATTAATAGATGTAATTGGCTTTGGCATTATCATTCCGGTAATGCCAACGCTTATTGGTCAACTTACCCATGTGGGTGTAAGCGAGGCTTCGAGGTATGGTAGCTGGTTAATGTTTGCGTATGCTTTTGTACAATTTTTATTTGCGCCCATTATAGGTAGTTTAAGTGATAAATATGGCCGGCGACCCATTTTGCTACTTTCCTTATTTGGCTTTGGTATCGATTATCTTTTTTTGGCATTAGCACCTACTTATGCATGGCTGTTTATCGGACGAGTAATTGCTGGCATTACCGGCGCAAGTATCACAACAGGCTTTGCATATATCGCCGATATCAGCCAACCTGAAAACAGGGCTAAAAATTTTGGAATGGTTGGTGCTGCATTTGGTCTCGGTTTTATCATTGGACCGGTATTGGGAGGCTTGTTAGGGCATATTGGGCCAAGAGTTCCTTTTTATGCTGCCGCAGTTTTGGCATTACTCAACTGGTTGTATGGCTATTTTGTTTTGCCAGAATCGTTGAGTAAAGAAAACAGGAGAGAGTTTAGCTGGAAAAGAGCCAACCCCTTAACTTCTCTGCTCAGGTTAAAAAAATACCCAGCCCTTGGCGGCTTAATAACCGCTATGGCACTGGTTTATGTAGCATCTCATGCTGTACAAAGCAACTGGAGTTATTTTGGCATGTACCGCTTTAATTGGGATGAAAAAATGGTGGGTCTTTCCCTTGGTGCTGTAGGTATTTTAGTAGCTTTAGTGCAAGGCGGATTAACCAGGATTGTAAACCCTAAACTTGGTAACGAAAAAAGTATTTACATCGGTTTACTACTTTACACCATTGGTATGTTTTTATTTGGCATTGCCAACCAAGGCTGGATGATGTTTATTTTTTTAGTGCCATATTGCCTTGGCGGCATTTCTCAACCATCTTTACAGGCTGTAATGGCTGAACAGGTGCCGGCAAATGAACAGGGCGAATTACAAGGTGCGTTGGCTAGTTTGCAAAGCGCAGCAACTATTATTGGCCCATTACTCATGAACAATTTGTTCTATTATTTTTCTCACAGCAGTGCACCGGTTTATTTACCAGGAGCACCGTTTTTAGCAGGGGCAATTTTGCTGCTAACTGCATTTATTATAGCCTTTAGAAGTTTACATATCAACAAAGCATTGGCATAAAAATATTTTGAGCCTGGCTTTTAAATAACTGGTATGCTTGTTTGGCAAACATGGTTTTGGTTTTTATTTTTTTGTAAAAGAATAAATAATCACTTTTTTACAGTGCAACTTTATCGAGCTTTTTCCACAAAATTTATTAAAGCAGGTACTTCAATTCAAAAAATAAGTTTCCTAAATATTAACCTTTATGAACAAATCCATCAACGATTTTAACCATATTTTCTTTATAGGCGTAGCAGGTGCCGGCATGAGTGCCATTGCACAATACCTTGCCGGCATTGGTAAAAATATCAGTGGCAGCGATCGTTATTTTTTGCCTGATACCTACAACGAAACCAAAGAAAAATTAACGGCAGAAGGTATCAACTGTTTTGTTCAAAATGGTGAAGGCATTACCAGCTTTACAGATTTAGTAGTAGCATCAACCGCTATAGAAGATACGGTGACAGAAATACAAAAGGCAAAGCAACTAGGTATTACCATTGTAAAACGCTCCCAACTGCTTGCCATGATTGCCGACAGTAAAAGAACTATTGCCGTTGGAGGCACATCAGGTAAAAGCACTACTAGTGCTATGTTGTTTGATATTTTGCAATATGCAGGCTTGCAGCCAAGTATCATTAGTGGTGCTGGTTTGGTTAGCATCATCAAGGAAGGTAAAATTGGCAATGCCAAGGTTGGCATGGGTGATTTGCTGGTAATTGAAGCCGATGAAAGCGATGGTTCCATCGTACAATACCATCCCGAAATAGGGCTGTTGCTCAACATAGATAAAGACCACCAGGAAATAGACGAGCTGCTAAACATCTTTGGTGTTTTTAAAAGCAATACCAAAAAATTATTTGTAGTAAATCAATCTAACAAACTTTCAAAAACACTATCAGCCAATATAAAACACGATTTTTCAGTAGATGAAAATACAGAAGCCGGTTACATTGCAACTGATTTTAATCAAATTGGCTTAACCATTACATTCAACATAGGTAGCACTGCGTTTAAACTTAATACGGTAGGTAAGCACAATATGGAAAACGCAGTAGCAGCAATCGCCGTTGCAAATCAACTAGGCGTTGATATGGAAACCTGTGCAGCAGCGCTAAATACATACGAAGGAATTTACCGCCGCCACCAGGTTTTAGGCGACAAAAATGGTGTTTGGGTAATTGATGATTATGCACATAATCCGGCTAAATGTGCAGCTTCTATTGCAGCCTGCCAGTACATTGCACCAAAAGTTATTGCATGGTTTCAGCCACATGGGTACGGACCAACCCGTTTTTTAAGAGCTGATTTTGTAAAAGAAATAGCTGCGGTATTAAGACAAGAAGATGAGATTTGGATGAGTGAGATTTTTTATGCCGGTGGTACTGCCGTAAAAGATATTTCGGCCAGCGACTTGATTAATGATATAAAAATATTGGGGAAAAATGCTTTTTTTGTAGCCAATAGAAACGATTTGGTAGCTGAAATTCTACCACACCTAAGTAACAATTGCGTGCTGCTATTGATGGGCGCAAGAGACCCAAGTTTGGAGATTTTTGGCAATGAAGTTTGGGAAAAATTACAGTTACCCTAAAAACGGGTGCATTTGCGAGCCCAACAATAAAATTAAGTAACTTAAGAAATTAATTTTTATGTAAAACAGTATAATAAGCCCGCCACATACTATGTTGGAAGCTTTTAAAGTTTTCCAGAAGGCACTTCAGTTCAAGTAATCAATAACCAGATTGTTAAGGCGGCAGCACCTTTAGATATTCACCAGTTAGTTTTAGGA
>JBBQTZ010000018.1:0-34333 GCA_038234405.1 Chitinophagales bacterium | reverse complement strand
ATTTCGGTAGCTAAAGGGGGTGTAAGTAAAAACAGGATTGAAGATTTTGAAGGTTTCTTTATAAAAGCAAAGAAGGCCAATAAAGTCAAGTACTGGCTTTCTCTGCCTTCAACCTCCCACCTCCTCCCCAATCAACCGTTTAACTACCATTTTCACCTCGTAATAATTATCTGGTACCTGCTGTTGGGTAACATTTGGTACCACAGGAATCTCTTTATACCGGCTTACTTCTTAATTTAATTTATCAGCATCATTAATAATCTCTGCATCAAACATATTTAGTTTTATTTTTTCAACGGGATTATCAGCAACCTGGCCAACAAATTCACCAGAAGAATGTGTAGCAATTCTAGAAGCTGGTATGGCACTGTCCAGTTGCTTGGAGCAGTGAAGGAAGTATCGGTTCGGTTTACGGAAACACGCTGGCTTTAATGCTTATTTTTCCCGAAACGTTAAGATAGTAATTTGGAAGTTTCTCCCATCACCTGGCCGCTGATCCTGTTGCCGGTGATGTTTACGATTACATCAGCTTGCTCTATTCAGTAAACTTTTTTTAACTGGCTAAAATCTTAACTGGCTTGGGTAGTGGCGACCTTGTTACTTCTTGCGGTTGCAATAAGACTGTCCATATTGTTAAAATAAATGGTTGTAAATTCACTTCTATCCTGGAAAATGTTTGTAAATGAGATACAGCAAATCATTAATTGGTGTTTGTTTGCAAATTGTTTGCAAATTTGAAAAATAGCCAAAAAATGAAGATTGAAATGTGGTCATTTTTTTAAATCTAAATAACATCAATTAAAAAAAATGGCATTGTTTATTTTAATTCTATAATCTTGTATATAATCGAAATTCAGCAATTTGTGTGTTTTATTATCAGAATTACACCAACAAAAAAACCTCACATTTCTGTGAGGCTTCTGTGGGAGTTGACGGGTTCGAACCGCCGACCCTCTGCTTGTAAGGCAGATGCTCTAAACCAGCTGAGCTAAACTCCCTTTCATTTTTGGATTGCAAATATAGGGTATAAATTATTACTACAAAATAATTTTACTAATTTTTTAATAGCCCAATATTTTAGTTGTTATCAACCTAAATAATTGATAAGTAATTGCAAATGAATTGGCCAAAATTTATGTAGTGTCAAAACCTTTATTTGCAGGGTTGATGTAGTTGCATCTTTAACAAGTGCTATTTAATCAGAAAAAAATTATAGCCGCAAACACCATTGAGCAAGGTGTTTGCGACTGTAAATAACCTTACAATTTTACATTTATACCAACCATCATGTTAAATTGTGCCATCGGAAAGTAATAGTTTTCTGTTACCAACCCGCCCGCTAAATAGCTGAAAGTATATCCATTGGGCTGGTATTTTTTATTAAGTACATTGTTGAGCTGCATGATAATGTTAGTGGCTTTAAAAAACTTCTTTTCAAGCAGGTAACTAAGCCTTATATCCTGTACATAATAACCATCAAGGCTCCTGCTTTTCTGTGATGTATTATCAAGGTATTGCCTGCTTACCTGCTTACCTACAAGGCTAATTTCTGCATTTTTTACAGGTATAAAATTGATGGAATAACCTGCAACTACAGCCGGTGAAAAGCTGATAGTAGTTTTTTTGTATTGGTTTATAACTTGTCCGCCATTTACATAATCGTCAATATATTCTGTAAAATCCATTACCTTATTTTGGCTAAAAGCTGCATTGGCACTAGCGTTTACCCATTCATTTACTTTTATTTTTCCTGTAAGTTCAATACCAAGGCGGTAGCTGTTAGGGATATTACTGCGGGTGTAAGCACCCACATCATTAATTTTTCCGGTAAGTACCAGTTGGTTGTTGTATTTCATGTAATACAAGTTGGCACCATAAGTAAATTTGGTAGATTTTTTTTCAAATCCCAGCTCTGTATCATATAATGTTTCTGCCTTTGGTTGGTTGGCAACTCCTGCTTCAAAATCATCTCTGTTTGGTTCTTTGCCCGCAATGGCATACGATAGGTAGGCTTGCCAGTTTTTATTGCTATACGTAATGCCCGCTTTTGGGTTAATAAATGTGTAGCTGTTATTTACATTTAAGGTTGGATTATTTCTAAAGCCATTCATATTGTACTGAATACTTCTTACCTGAATATCTGCATAGCTTTGCCAGTGTGCACCCCATTGTTCTGTCCATTTTGTAAAAAGTGAAAAATCTTTTTTTGTAGCAGTAAGATTATACCATTTAAAATTGGCCGGTACAGCATCAGTTACTTTAGCCCAGATAATATTTCCAAAATGCCTGCCCTCATAATTGTTCCATCCGCCACCTGCGGTAAACTGAGTATTGTTTTTTTGATGTTGAACAGAAAATGTGGTGCCATAAAAGTCATTGTCCAACCAAAGTCTTCTTATAAGGTCTGTTTTTTTAATGGTATTAAAGGCGGCATCAACATAATTGGGTACTCCGTAATCCAGCAATTTGGCACCAGCCTTATATTGTTCATAATAGCCGGCACCCTTGGTTAAAAACAGGGTGACGTTGGCTTTCCAATAAGGATTAAACTGGTGGTTAAAAAACAGTTGATAATGCGTTTGGGTATAATTATCCGTTTCGTTTTCGTAAGGCTTACCTGGCTGTTCTTGTCCGGCTGCATTAAAAGTTCTGTTGTTTTTTAAATCACTTTCACTAACGCCATTCCATGCCTGATAGGTTTTTTCTTTGCCAGAAAAAATATTGAGCCTGATAGAACTTTTGGCATCAATATAAGCCGTACTAAAATAGTAGGATTTTAAATCGCTTTTTGCCCGGTCAATATAACCATCGCTTGTAATATTGCTAAGCCTGCCATCAATAGTAAAATGTTTGCCTATAAGGCCACTGCTAACTTTAAACGTATTTTTCCAGGTGTTAAAAGAGCCATAACTGTTATTTAATTCTGCATTAAATTCATTGTTTACTTCATTGGTAGATAAATTGATAGATGCCCCAAAAGCACCGGCACCATTAGTACTTGTACCCACACCTCTTTGTATTTGAATACTGTTGGCAGAGGAGGAAAAATCCGGCAGGTTTACTAAAAAAGTACCCTGGCTTTCAGCATCGTTATACGGAATTCCATTGAGCGTTAAATTGATACGGGTCCCATCAGAACCACGTATCCGCATGCCGGTATAGCCTATACCATTGCCTGCATCTGAGTTAATAACAATAGAGGGGGTTTGATTTAATAAAAAAGGTAAATCCTGCCCAAGGTTGTTTCGTTCAATTTCTTTTTTGGTAAGATTTGTTTTGGCAAACGGTGCTTTGTCTGCCGCCCTTACTGCCGATACTTCTATTGGAAACAGTAGGGTAGTGTCGTTAAATTTTTTGTTGAGCTGGGCAAATAGCATTATGCCAGCTAACGAGAGCGCAAGGCTCAATACAATTTTTTTCATTTTTTAATAAGTTTGTGCTGAAATCCAGAGGAGAGTAGCTGGCTTTCATCCGCTGAAAGCGGTTGTGGAGTGGCATTTCTCCCTTCGCAGGCATTATCCTGATCAGGTTAACGGGTGTTATCTCAGCCTTTAAACAAATATTTAAAAGCACCCCGGAAATTCAAGCGGTTAAAAGAACTATTGAGGCACAAAGGTATACACCTTTAAAATTAATTTCCAAACTTTGTAACAAACCACCACAACCTGGCGTATCAATCTTAAACAAACACAATTATGAAAAAATTAATTTTATCTATTTGCACAGTACTTAGTCTGCAACTTTTTGCTCAAGATGTAATAGTTAAAGACGCCAATGCAGAAAAGCGCAATTTATCATCAGATTTTACCGCTATTGAAGTATCTAGCGGTATAGAATTATTGCTTACAAAAGGCGATGAAGCTTCCCTTGCTGTAAGTGCTTCGGACAAAAAATACCTGGAGCTTTTTAAAACAGAAGTGGTGGGCAATACACTTAAAATTTATTATGATAACAAGGGTATGGTTTGGAACGGCAATGAAAAACGCAAGCTTAGAGCCTACGTTTCTTTTAAATTGATTGATAAGCTGCAAGGCTCTTCCGGTGCTGCCATTGTTTGTAAAAATATTTTGAAGCTTGCGGTATTAGATTTAAAATTGACCAGCGGAGCCCAATTTACCGGAGAAGTTAATATTGGGCAATTATCGGCTGATCAAAACAGTGGTTCCGAAATTAATATCACCGGCAAAGCAGAAAAAATAACGGTGGAAACCAGCAGTGGTGCTATCTTTAAGGGATTCGATTTAATGGTAGATTATTGTAACGCCAAAGCAAGCAGCGGTGCAAGTGTAAGAATTAACGTAAGCAAAGAATTGGCTGCAAAAGCTAGCAGCGGAGGTGGTATTCGTTACAAAGGAGAAGCCGTTATAAAAGATTTAAACGTAAATAGCGGTGGCATTATAAAAAAAGCTTCTTAAAAAAATACAAACACTTATATGAAAAAGATAATTTTTTTAGCCTGGATTGTCAGTACAACCTTAGTTTCTTGTGCACAAAAAACAATTGTAAATGATGAAAATGCCCAGCCACGAACCTTGCAAAGTAGCTTTCATGCCATAAAAGTTTCTGGCGGAATAGATGTATACTTATCCCAATACCAAAGGGAATCACTTGCAGTGAGCGCATCTAACGATAAATATTTAGATGATATTAAAACGGAAGTTGACAATGGAGTTTTAAAAATTTATTATGAAGGACCATCCGGCTGGAATATGGGTAATAAAAAATTGAAAGTATATGTTTCCTTCAAAAAGTTAGATCATATACAGGCTAGCGGTGCTTGTGATGTAACGGCAGCAGGTAATATTTCGGTACCGGTTTTAAGGCTAGAATTAAGTGGTGCCAGCAATTTTAAAGGGGCATTGTTTACTACAGATCTTACCCTTAAATTGAGTGGCGCAAGTGATGTTAAAATTACCGGTACCACCACTAACATAGGCATAGAAACAAGCGGAGCAAGCGATGTAAAAGCCTATGAGTTGGTAGCAGAAAACTGCACTGCTAAAGCTTCTGGCGCCTCTGATATTAATATTACAGTCAACAAAGAAATGACCATTATAGCGAGCGGCGCAAGCGATGTTTTTTACAAAGGCACTTGTGTAGTAAGATCTGTTAGCAGCAGCGGTGCAAGTACGGTTTCCAGAAGAGATTAAGAATATTTTTTGGGCTGTGGTCATACAATCTATAAGCAGCTTTTGATCCGGCTGTTCGCTTGTAGCCCTCCTTACGTCGGGGCTACCGCTTCCATCCGGCAGCTCTTGAACAGTAAAGCTTTTTCGTAGCTTTTACCAAACAATCACCTTACAAATCGTTCATTAAATAAGCCATCTTTTTTTAGATGGCTTGTTTATTTATACACAATCATTTTACAACAATCATTTTACAACAATCATTTTACAACAGTAACTTTACTACAGGAACTCTACTACAGTAACTCTACTACAGTAACTCTACTACAATAACTCTACTACAATAACTCTACTACAGTAACTTTACTACAGGAACTTTATGGCAACATAAAATTTGCTGTAAAAAATGTTAGGTGAAGCAAAGCGTTTGGGTAAGTAACTGGTAGTAATTCTAATAAAATGTCTTACTCGGGCAATAGAAATGCACTCATGCTGCTTACATTGCATTATTAGTGTACATTTATTAAATCAGATAGTGCAGTTTAATTATTGGTATGGCTTTCAAGTACAGTACAGGCAGGGGTTTTATTTGTTTTGTTAAATGAATAGTTTTATTATTTTGCTGATAAAATTTTCTTAAATGCTCAGTTATGTAACAACTATAAACCATAAAATACTTTCAATCACAAAAGTTAGGTTAAAGGGGTTTAGTAACTATAATTTTTTTCGGCACCAGCCATTTTCTGTAATAATAAAAACAGTTTTAAAAATAACCATTAACATAAATGGCAAATAGTCAATTTAAAATTAAATACCTTGTTTTTGCAATTTTAATCTTGCAAACTTTTAACCTACATGCACAGGTAAATTGGCAAAATGTAAATACATTTTATAGCCCGTTGCCCAATGGCTTTAATGTTTACAAAGCAGTTGATAGTTTAGATGGAAAACCATTTGTTGCTTACTATGCCATTGCAGATATTAAAAATCGGCAGTTGCAGTTTAGTACAGATACCAGCTACAAAAGAAGACTTACACCGGCAGATTTTTACAATAAAAATGAGCAGCCGTTGTTATTGGTAAACACTACATTTTTTTCATTTGCCACTAACCAAAATCTTAACGTTGTTATAAAAAACGGAGAGCTAATTTCTTATAATATTCATACGTTGCCTGGCAGAGGAAAAGATACTTTTACCTACCAGCATACTTTAGGCAGTGCATTGGGTATTTCAAAAAATAGGAAAGCAGATATTGCCTGGACTTATACAGATTCATCAAACAAATTGGCCTTTGCTACTCAATTAGTAAAAGAAAGCTGGAAAGATTCTATCGATAAAATAAATTTCTCAACCGGGTTTATTAAATCATCACCCAAATTAAAAAAATGGAAAATGCAAACTGCAGTAGGCGGTGGCCCTGTGCTTGTACAAAACGGGCAAGTTAACATCACCAATAACCAAGAACTTAAATTTGCAGGTAAAGCCATCAATGATCTACATCCACGATCACTAATAGGATATACAAAAGATGATCAACTGATTGTACTGGTAATAGAAGGCCGCAACCCGGGCATTGCAACCGGTGCCACTTTACAGCAAGCCGCACAATTAATGATATCACTTGGCTGCATAGAAGCACTTAATTTGGATGGGGGTGGAAGTAGCTGTATGTTGATTAATGGAAAAGAAACCATTAAGCCAAGTGATAAAGGAGTGCAACGTTCAATACCGTCAGTATTTTACATCAACAATAAATAAATAACTGCAAAACCTTAGGTTTAGCATTTGCATATAAATAGTTTTGCCTGGTATTTTTTTACATTAACAGTATTTTAACTCACAGCTAATTCAGTTGGTATTATTTCCCAAATGCCCACACCAAAAATGAAGGAAATACCTTGCTCCAGCTCTCATAATTATGCCTTCCATCAGCGGTTTCAGTATAAACGATATCACCTGGAGGGCAAACTTTTTTATTCGAGATAATTTCTACCAGGTCTTTGGTATCGTCTGCCACATCAATAATACCATCCTTATCCCGGTCGCTTGTTTCTTCCTTTAAACCTGCATAAAACCAATATTGCAGCTTAGGTCTTTTACGGGAAGATTGAATTGTTTTAAGTAAAATCCTGTTGCCTGCATCTGAATAGCCGGGCTTGCCTGCATCTTTATCTCTCCACCAAAATGAGCCAGAAAATACGCCTGTTTTATTAATCTTATCTGCATTATTCCAGGCAATATCCATTGCCGATAAACCACCAAGTGATGCACCTGCAATAGCAATGCTGTTAAATTTTCTTACACCAGATTTTTTTTTGATAGCGGCAAACAATTCATTGTCAATAAAAGAAGCATATTTATCAGCCTTGCTGCCCCTGTTTTCAAAATCTGGTAATCCGGCTACCCCATACCATAGTTCTCTTTTGCCTGCATGTATAGCAACTACTATCAGCGGTGCAATTAATTTTTGGTTATAAAGGCTGTCAAGCGTTTCCTTCACTCTCATCTTGTTTGCATCCTGCCCGTCATTTAGCAACAGCAGGTTAACCAACCGTTTGTCATCTGGCAAGTGTGTACTAAAAATAGTAAGCTTTATTCTCTCCTGTAAATGCCTGCTGTAAATTTCATCCTCCTGAATTTTTATTTTTTTTCTGCAGGCAGATAAGGTACAAGCTGCTATCAGTAAGGTTATCGCTACTTTTTTAAACATCGTTTTCCATTTAATTTTAAAAACAAATGTATATTATTTGGTGGTAAATGTACATTCCCTTAGTTTTGCACCGCGAAGTAGAGCAGCGGTAGCTCGTCGGGCTCATAACCCGAAGGTCACAGGTTCGATCCCTGTCTTCGCAACCAAACAAAATGTGGCTCATGAGAGCCCATTTTTATTTAACATAATGCCTGTTTAAAACAGGAAATTTTATTCTTAGCAGGTATAAAGCTAATGAATTTGATCACCTTCTTCTTTCTCTAACCAGTTTCGGTAATCAAAATCATTGTTAGGCCTGTTTTTCAAGATAATATACATGAAATCAGGATTTGTAAATATTTTCGGTAAGCCTAATGCAGGTAAAAGTACCTTGCTTAATGCGCTTATGAAAGAGAAAATGGCTATTGTATCGCATAAGGTACAAACTACCCGCCACAGAATTAAAGCCATTCTTACGGATGATAATTACCAGATTATATTTTCTGATACACCCGGCATTATTGAACCAAAATACAAATTGCACGAAAAAATGATGCAAGCTGTAAAAGGCAGTCTCGAAGATGCTGATGTGGCTTTGCTTATAACCGATGCAAGGGAAGACCAGGGCGAAAGTGCGGCGATATTTGCTGCCTTACGACTAAAAGCACCTGCCATTGTAATATTAAATAAAACAGATAAGGCAACCGCAGAACAGCTAGCTACAGCCATAGCTTTTTATGAGCAACAACCTTACTGTAAAAAAATAGTAACCATATCTGCTCTTCGCAAAAAAGGTATTGAAGAGTTGCTGCAAACTATACTTGGCTATTTGCCCGAGGGCGTTCCTTTTTTTGAGGGGGATGACATAAGCGATTTACCAACCAAATTTTTTGTAAGTGAAATGATAAGGGAGAAAATATTTTTGTTGTACGAAGAGGAAATTCCCTACCATGCCACCGTACTTGTGCAGGAATTTAAAGAAAAAACTACCCTTACCAAAATTGTGGCCGACATCATAGTTCAGCGGGAAACCCAAAAAGGTATTGTATTGGGCGAAGGCGGCAAAATGATAAAACAATTAGGCACCATGGCCAGAAAGGATATTGAAGAGTTTTTGCAGCGCAAAGTTTTTTTAGAACTATTTGTAAAAGTGCGGCCCAAATGGCGGGATAATGAAATGCAGTTAAAGGAGTACGGGTATTAAATTCTCCAACGCTAACAAATGATAAACTTTGTAACAATACATTAATGGTGAAGATTACAAGCGTACATTAAATTGAAAAATGGTTGTTTAAGTCATCTGAAATTGCGGGGTTTACAGTTGGAGTTTTAACATCAGCATTTTAAATACAAAACCAGGGATTAGATTATTTGAATTATTTTATAATTAAAAAGATCTCCAATAAAGTAAAGAGACTTTTTTAGTCTCTATAAAAGGGATAAAGGAAAATTTTATGAGTTTTACAGTAGCAATAGTAGGCAGGCCAAATGTTGGTAAAAGTACATTTTTTAACCGTATGCTTGAGCAACGCAAAGCCATTGTAGATGATGAAAGCGGTGTAACAAGAGACAGGCAGTATGGTATAGCGGAATGGAACGGCAAATCTTTCAATGTAATTGATACAGGTGGTTTTGTACCCAAAAGTCAGGATATTTTTGAAAGAGAAATTCGCAAACAAGTGCTTATTGCCCTTGAAGAAACAGACATCATTGTTTTTATGGTGGATGTAGCAACAGGTATCACTGATTTAGATGAATCTATGACACAATTGCTACGTAAAACCAACAAGCCTGTTTTTTTGGTAGTTAACAAAGTAGATAACCATGAGCGGTTGCTGGAAGCATCTGAATTTTATAGTCTTGGTTTTGAGAAAATACATTTTCTGTCATCTATCAGTGGCACGGGAACCGGCGATTTGCTGGATGAGATTACCGATTTGATAAAAGATGATGAGGTACTGCCTGACGATAGAAAATTACCAAAGTTCTCCATCATTGGGCAGCCTAACGTAGGTAAATCATCACTTTTAAACGCATTGATAGGGCAGGAGCGCACCATTGTAAGCGATATTGCAGGCACCACAAGAGATACTATTCACACTGAATATAAATTGTTTGGTAAAGAGTTTATTTTGATAGATACAGCAGGTATCCGCCGTAAAACAAAAGTTAATGAAGACCTTGAATTTTACTCCGTAATAAGAGCAGTAAAAGCTATGGACGAGGCCGATGTTTGTATGCTGGTTTTGGATGCAGAAAAGGGTATTTCAGCCCAGGACCTTAGCATATTTGCCATGGCTGTAAAGAAAGGGAAGGGAGTAGTAGTACTCGTAAATAAATGGGATGTGATGAGCAAGGAAACCAACACAGCAAGGGATTATGAAGCCGCTCTAAAAAAGAGACTAGCTCCATTTACAGATATACCTATTTTATTTATTTCTGCAACAGAAAAAATAAGGATACACAAAGCCATAGAAACTGCAATTGAAGTGTTTGAAAACCGCAGCCAGCACATTGCTACCTCTAAGTTGAATGATATTATGCTAAAAGCAGTGGAGGCATATCACGCACCCGTTGTACGTGGTAACCAGGTAAAAATAAAATACATTACTCAATTGCCGGTAGTAGTTCCTTCCTTTGCATTTTTCTGTAATTATCCCGATGATATTAAAACGCCTTATAAGAACTATCTTGAAAACCAAATGCGCATTAATTTTAAATTTAGTGGTGTACCCATTAGGATATTTTTTAGAAAAAAATAAAAGCAACAAGGTTTTAATGTAACCCGAAGCAAATTTTTATTTACTCTGTAGAATTTTTCAAATAGTTGCAATATTAAAAAGGCCGGTTCTTAATAGAACCGGCCTTTTCTCTTTACATAATTTTTTACTCTTCTTCTAAACTAATAGGATAATCATACAAGCCATCATAGCCCGGATAAAAACCAGTTATGGTAGCTGTTTTAGAATTACCTATTATTTTACCCAACTCGTCCATATTTTTAATGTCTTTATCATTCACCTTTACAATGATAAATCCATCTCTCATTCTTGTTTGATCTTTTAAAGCGCCATCACCTAATTTCTTTACAATTACACCTCCGGGTACACCATATTCCCGTGCTTTCTTAACATCTAAATTTACCAGTTCCGCACCTAGTTTTGTTACACTTGCATTATCCTGCTTTACTATATCAAAAGTGCCAATCTTGTTTTTTAAAGTTGCAGAAATGGTACTTACTTTGCCATTTCTGGAATAAGCTACGTTTACTTTATCACTTGGTTTATAGCGGGTTACTAACTCCTGCAATTCTGAGGGAAGGGTAACTTCAACACCATTTACACTCTTAATAATATCTCCTTTTTTTAAGCCAGCATCCGATGCTGCACTACCAGCGGCAACATCCGTAATTACAAGACCATCTCCATTAAAAACTAACCCCATTTTAGTTTTTTGTTCCTCAGGTATATCGTTGGTGTTTGCTGTGGATACACCTAAAAAACCTCTTTGTACGTTACCATATTTTATTAAATCGTCTACTACTTTTTTAACAATATTAACTGGTATAGCGTAAGAATAACCAGAATAGTAGCCGGTAGGCGAAGCAATAGCTGAATTTATACCAATCAACACACCATCTGTATTAACTAACGCACCACCACTGTTACCTTGGTTTACAGCCGCATCTGTTTGTAAAAAAGATTCTACCGGTGAATTGTTTTTAGTGCCTTTATTAAGGCCAAGGCTACGGGATTTAGCGCTTATAATACCAGCAGTTACCGTAGTTTCTAAATTTAACGGGTAGCCTAGTGCCAATACCCATTGGCCAATTTTTACATCATCTGAGTTACCGTACAATAAAAAAGGTAAGGCAGTAGCATCAATTTTAATTACGGCTAAATCATACGCAGGATCTGTACCTATAACTTTAGCAGTATACGATTTTTTATTGCTTAAAGTAACCATTAACTCGTCTGCATTTTCTACTACGTGGTTATTGGTTACTATATATCCATCATTACTAATAATTACGCCAGAACCGGAAGCCTTTTGCTCGGGTACATAACCTTTGCCTCTGTTACCAAAAAATTGGTTAAACATATCATCATCAAACAAATCGCTGAAAGGGTTGGATGGTCTTTGATTACGTGGTAAATTATTACTTACCTGCTTGGCATTGGTTTTTGTTTTGATGTGCACCACTGCAGGTAAAGCGGCAGCAGCAGGTTGAGTAAAATCTATTGCACCGGGTGGCGTGCCGGTTTCATTAAATTTTGCCAGTTTATAATTTGATGGCACATAGCCGTTTTGCTGGCCTGCAAAAGTATTATTAGCTGTTACATATTTATTGTAACCCCATATTACTGCAAAAGCAGTTACTGCACTAATGGCGATTGTACCTAATACTTGCTGTAGTTTCATGTGTTATCAATTTTTATTTGTTTTCAATATTAGTATAAACTTCTCAAAGTCAAATTTTATGCCTTCTTCTACAAAGTAACGCCTCACTGACAAAATGGTATTTACCTTACCTCACCTTTAACAATTAATTAGTAAGCGTTTCGTACATGGTTATAAGGATAGCAAAAATTGCATGGTATCAATACCGTCTGCATAGTCCATTAAGCTTGGTTGTTGTGCCTGTCCAAAAGCTATATCCACGCCAGGTAAGCATTGTATGTCATTATTGTTTTTTATGTTTGCTAAAATTGCCGCTCTGTCTTTATAAAAACTATAATTTAATTGGCTAATAGGCGAAAAAGATTGATCACTTTCAACTAGTAGAGTAGCTTCATTTGTCATGTAAAAACGGTTATTCATTATTTGTATAGACAAATTATAGTCGTAATTGTTTTTGTATTTATGGTGATCTGCAAAATATTTATAAGCGTGAAAAGATTGAAGCAGTGGCACAAAATCATACCCTTCCGGTACAAAAATTTTAGTGACATTTCTGCAACCGAGTCCAAAAAATAAGTGAATATCATCTGCCAATTTTTCAAGTTGCTCGGCGTTTTCATTGCCAGTAAGCATTGCAACAGATGTTCGGTTTCGCCTGATAATGCTAGGGTATTTACCAAAATAATAGTCGAAGTAAACAGCGCTGTTATTGCTTCCGGTGGCTATGTATGCATCGCAACCTCTTAACATGCTGGCAAAAGATATAGTATTTTGAATGGTTACCTCCCAGCTATACATTTTTTGTACCAGGTGTTTTAATAAAACTTCGTCTTTACCGGAAAGTTTTATCGTTTGGTGATGGCCAGTTATAAATACACATAAAAAATCGTGAAAGCCCACGAGTGGTATATTACCAGCCATTACAACACCTACATTTTTTGCAATAATATTGTCGTCAATTACATAATGCTTTGCCCAGTTTATTAATTTTTCTTTTTGCAAAAAATGCTCTATTACATTATGTACGGCTAAATCGGTAAACTCAGGTACAAACCAGCCATTTTTTTGGTACGCCTGTGCTTTTACTTCCTTCCATTCTTCGCTATTTTCTAATATATAGTCTTTCAACTTTACTAATAATTCAATTCGATTTTGTAGATTCATTACTATAAACTTATTTTGTATTACAAATTTCGTTATTCTAAAATTCAAAATCAAATCAAATGGCTATTAAGATTACAGATGAATGCATAAACTGCGGCGCATGTGAGCCCGAGTGCCCCAATAATGCAATTTACGAAGGTGGCGTAGAATGGGCGATTGCTGACGGTACTACTGTAAAAGGAATGTACACTTTATTAGATGGAACCATTGTAGAAAGCAGTGCAAGAAATGCACCTGTAGCAATGGATACTTATTATATTACGCCAAATAAATGTACAGAGTGTCAAGGTTTTCACGAAGAGCCACAGTGTGCTGCCGTTTGCCCGGTAGATTGCTGTGTACCCGATGACATGTACACGGAAACAGTAGATGAACTAATGAGCAAAAAAGCAGCACTGCATATCTAACTGATTACATTCATTTTATAAGGCCTTCTCTGGCTTATATCTACAGGTAATATTTTCTGTATAATGGCGATGGTATTATAAATACTTTCGCCTTTTTTATTTGTAAAATTGTAATTCTGTACTTTGGTTTCTTATTAATTTATTTAAAAAAAAACTTATTCCTAAAAATGTAAGTATTAACAACATGATGAAGAACTTTTTTGGATTGTTTTTAATTTGCTGTTTGTTTTCTTGCAAAACAAAAAAGCCTGCTATAAATGAGGAAGAATTGAAAAATGCCGTTTTTGAAACAGATAGAGAATTTTCTAAAATGAGTGAATTAAAAGGTCTTAAAAATGCATACATGGAATACATTGATAGCAATGGTGTTTTGCTTAGGCCAAATAATTATCCAATACAGGGCGGAGAAGCAGTTAATTTTATTATCGAAAGCAACGATGCCGATTTTATTATGACATGGGAACCTAAAAAAGCCACCGTTGCAGGTTCTGGCGATTTGGCTTATACTTATGGTATTTATTCTTACAAAGCCAAAAATGATGATTCTGTGTATTTTGGCTCTTATGTTACCATTTGGAAAATGCAACCAAATGGAAAATGGAAATTTGTATTGCAAACCGGTAATGACGGATTGGAATAAGTATTATAAATAGGCTTTGCATTTTTTAAGTGGATCTTAAACGCAAATACTTTCAAGGTAACGAGCTGATTTTTATTTGCTCAGTTTTTGAATAATTTATGGCAAATAAAAAGTTATTGTTTTTTACATACAAATTCCCATTAAAATTTTAATGCAAAAATATTGTACTGTGCAAACGAAATTTATACTTGCTAACTAAATATTAAAATGCCCAAATGATTAAACTATTTTTGTTTCTTTGCTAAAACTCTTTTTAAATTCCAATGAAGAAAACAATTGCCCTTGTTACAGGAGGATATTCCGGCGAATCGGTTATATCTTACCAAACGGCCGCTACAATTGAAAAAAATATTGATACAAATAAATGGGAATCTTATACTATAGATATTAGCCCTGAGGGCTGGTCTTGTACAACCGCTGACGATCAAAAAATAGCAGTTGATAAAAATGATTTCTCCCTCTTGATAAATGGAAGCAAAATTTTATTTGATGCCATATTAATTGCACTACATGGAACACCTGGCGAAGATGGAAAATTGCAAGGTTATTTCGATTGTTTAAAAATACCTTACACCTCCTGCGATGCAGCTACATCTGCACTTACATTTAATAAGAGATACACAGTGGCAGTAGCTGCTTTTGGTGGATTAAACGTAGCAAAATCTTTACACTTATTTATAGAATCACCAGTAAGTGTTCCTGAAATTCTTAGCCAGTTAACGCTACCTGTTTTTGTAAAGCCAAATAACGGTGGCAGCAGTATTGGTATGAGTAAAGTAATAGCTGAAGCCGACTTACAACCCGCACTGGATAAAGCTTTTAGAGAAGATACACAAGTATTGGCAGAAGAATTTATTAGTGGTAGAGAGTTTACCATTGGTGTGTTTAAAACTAAAGGAGAAATTATAGCATTGCCAATAACGGAAGTTATAACCAAAAAAGATTTTTTTGATTATGAAGCAAAATACAATGGCGAAAGTGAAGAAATAACTCCTGCTGAAGTAGATGAAATAATTGCAAATAAAATAAGGGCTGCCGCAAAAAAAGCTTACAATATTTTTAATTGTAATGGTATAGTAAGAATTGATTTTATTTATAATCAAGAACAGGGCGAGCCTTATATGCTGGAAATAAATACAGTGCCCGGCCAAAGTGCGGCAAGTATTGTACCGCAGCAGGTATTGGCAATGGGTTGGAGCCTAAAAGAATTTTACTCTGCCTTAATTGAAGAGTGCTTTATAAAATAGTTACAAGTAACGGCATAGTGAAAAATTTGCTTTCTTTTTAAAATTGAAGTAATTTGAAATTGATAAAATTAAACCATTAACTGATACCCACAAGTATGTTTACATTCATAACACATAAATCTTTTTGGGTTAACCTTTTAGTTGCAGCAGTATTGGCTATCATGCTAGTATTTGTTACCCTTCAACTGCTTGGCTGGATTACTAAGCATGGAGCATATTTAGTTGTTCCTGCTGTAAAAGGCCAATCAACCAACGAAGCGGTTAATTTGTTGGAAAGCAAGGGGTTTGATGTAGTAATACAAGATTCTGTCTATACAGATACATTACCAAAGGGTACTGTAATTAAACAGTTGCCAGATGCTAATGCAACAGTAAAAATTAACCGGACTGTTTTTTTAACTGTTAATCGTTACGTGCCACCAATGATAAACATGCCATCTTTGGAAGGGAAATCACTAAACTTTGCATTGGATGTTTTAGAGCGTAATCACCTTTTATTGGGAGATACCATTTACCGGCCGGATTTTATGAAAGGAGCTGTGATTGAACAGCGGTACAGGGGAATCCGTATAATACCAGGTACTAAATTGCAGTGGGGGAGTAGTATTACGCTTGTAATAAGCGGTGGGCTTGACCAGAGTAATATGGTAGTGCCAGACCTTACCGGCCTTACTTATAGAGACGCAAAAGCACAGTTGGATAGCTTGGGTCTTTTACTAAACCCCGTACCAGACCCTGGGGTAAGAGATACTTTGGGTGCCTTTATTTACAAACAAAACCCTGCTCATTTTGATGAAGATCATAAATTGAAATATATTAAAGCAGGAATGTTTATGGATATTTGGTTATCGCCGGTAATGATTACTCCTGTTGATACCATTGGCCAGTAATAATTTATAAAATAATATCAAATTACTAATAAAAAATAAAAATAATATGCAGACAATATCAGCCGAAGAACTTAAAACCAAAATAGATGCAAGTGAAAATTTACACTTAATTGATGTAAGAGAGCCTCATGAAAATGCTGAATTTAATATTGGTGGATTATTGATACCATTGGGTAAAGTACAAACTTTACAAATAGATGAAATAGAAGACTTTAAAAATGAAGAGGTAGTTGTTTATTGCAGAAGCGGAAACAGAAGTGGACAAGCCTGTCAAATTTTTGAAATGGCTGGATTTACAAATGTAAAAAATCTAACAGGTGGAATGTTAAACTGGAGAGAGCAATTTAAAGTGTAATACTTTTAATTTTCAGCAATAATATCAGTCTTGTTTTCACAAAAATGATATTGACGCTCCCCAAATAAATACCTCCACAAATTTTAATTACACTTAATTTACTTAGTGTAATTTTTGAAATGAGTTGTTTATCGGCAAGTAAATTATACTACACTTCCCGATAAACTTTAAATTAATGCTCGTTTTTTAGTAATAAGCCTATTGCATTGTCGTAACTATTTTTCCACTCAGTAATACTACCCCAATCCTCATTATCGATAGTAATATTTCCATCTGTTACTACGCCAAGTTTTTCATATAAAATTTTATGAGAGGCTAACATTGAAACCAAAGCTTCCTCACTTGTTTGTTTTATAGAAACTACTACCCGGCTTTGTGCTTCGCCAAATAAAAATGCATCTTTTCTTACTGCAGCATTACTAACAATTTTATAGCCTGCAGTACGGTTAAAGCAACTCTCAGTAAGTGTTACAAACAAACCGCCTTCACTTACATCGTGTGCAGATTGAATCAATTTTTTGCTTATTAATTTTGCGATAGTATTTTGTATATTAATCTCATTATCTATGTCAAACGCAGGAGCAGGGCTATATTCAATTCCATGTAGTTTATGCAGGTATTCACTGCTATTAATATCGTTACTGCTTTCTCCAATCAGGTAAATTACGTCGCCGGTTTGCTTAAAATCCATTGTCATTTTATCAGTGGCATTTTCAAGTATGCCTACCATACCAATAGTTGGTGTTGGGTACACCGCACCTTCCGGACTTTGATTGTAAAAACTTACATTGCCACCAGTAACCGGGGTATCAAATTTTATACAAGCTTCACCCATTCCTTTTATTGCTTGAGAAAACTGGTAATATACTTCCGGATTGTACGGATTGCCAAAGTTGAGGCAATTAGTAACGCCTAAAGGTTTTCCTCCACTGCAAACAATATTGCGGGCAGCCTCTGCTACTGCTATCATAGCGCCCTTGTATGGATTGGCAAATACGTAGCGGCTATTACAATCTGTTGTTAACGCTAATGCTTTACTGGTAGGCTTAGCCAATACTATGGCGGCATCGCTAGGTGCGTTAGAACTTACTGTTCCGGTACCTACCATGCTGTCATATTGCTCATAAATCCAGCGTTTGCTGGCAATATTAGGTATGCAAATAATTTGTTCTGCCGTGGCTTTTAAGTTGTTTGGTATGGCAATAGTTGTAGCATCAAATGCTTCAATTAAATCAAAATACGCAGGTCTGCTGCTAGCTCTTTCATATTGAGGAGCGCCACCACCTAATACCAGCTCATCGGCCGGTAATATAGCTTCTTCCACTCCGTTCATATAAAAATGCAATAAACCATCAGTGGTTACACTTCCAATTTCGCTGCAGGGTAAATCCCATTTATCAAAAACAGCTTTAACAATGGCCTCTTTCCCTTTTTCAATTACCATCAACATGCGTTCCTGGCTTTCGCTCAGTAGTAGTTCCCATGCTTTCATATTTTTTTGCCGCATAGGTACTTTGTCAAGGTCTATTCTCATACCAGCTTTACCTTTGGCACTCATTTCGGCAGTAGAACAAATGATGCCTGCTGCACCCATATCCTGCATACCTACAATTGCACCAGTTTCTATTACTTCAAGGCAGGCTTCTAATAATTTTTTTTCTTGAAAAGGATCACCAACTTGTACTGCAGGTAAGTCTTCTGCGCTATCTGCCGTTATATTAGCCGATGCAAAAGATGCTCCACCAATACCATCTTTGCCTGTAGCACTACCTACAAAAAATACAGGATTACCTTCTATTGAACCTGATGTAGCAGAAATGGTAGTGCCATTTTTTAAAATACCTACACTCATCGCATTAACCAATGGGTTGGTATGGTAACAATCTTCAAAATATATTTCGCCACCAACGGTTGGCACTCCAAAGCAATTGCCATAATGGCCAATGCCATGTACAACGCCTGCCAGTAAGTGCTGTGTTTTGCTCTCTTTTAAGTTTCCAAACCTAAGGGAGTTTAAAGAGGCTATTGGCCTTGCTCCCATGGTAAAAATATCTCTGTGAATACCGCCAACACCCGTTGCAGCACCCTGAAAAGGCTCAATAGCACTTGGGTGATTGTGACTTTCAATTTTAAATACTACACCATAACCATCGCCAATATCCATTAATCCAGCATTTTCTTCACCGGCTTTTACCAGCATTTTTTCACCATCACGTGGAAGTGTTTTAAGTAATTTAATGGAGTTTTTATAGCTGCAATGCTCACTCCACATAGCACTAAAGCAACACAATTCAGTAAAATTGGGGGTTCTGCCAAGTTTTTGTTTAATTAGCTCAAATTCATCTGCTGTAAGGCGAAGTTCTGCGGCGGTGGTTGCTGTAATTTCCATGTTTTTTTTTAGATGCTGCAAAAGTACAACCATATACTTTTATAGAATACTGTTGTAAGTTTTTATTTTGTGGTATCATTTAAAATTAAATAATAACTTTCCACTTTACATTAATAAAATCTACTTAATAAATTACTAATTGAGTTACCTATTATTTTTTGTTTACCTGGTTGTATTAAGTTGGAGCCTGCTCAAAATTAAATTTATAAAAGAAAGTGGCTTAACTAAACAAATTATTGTGTTTCTTTTTATTTGCAAAGTAGTTGCTGGCTTAATTAGCGGAAGAATAAGCCAATTTGCACCCAATATGGACACCTGGATATACCATGCTGAAGCTCAGATAGAGTACAAGCTATTATTTACCAATCCGTCAAACTATTTCACCAATATTTTTAGTAGTGGATACACTAACCCTTACGGCGGAATCTTAAAGTTTCATTCATCCTTTTGGAACGATCTTAAAACAAATTTGATAGTTAAGTTTATATCTGTACTGGATATTTTTAGCGGTGCCAATTATTATATCAATGTAGTGCTATATAATTTTATTGTTTTTTTAGGCAATATGGCCCTTTTTAGGGTATTTAGTTACCATTACAAAAGTAACAGCAAGCTATTGGCATTTGCCTGTTTTTTACTTCCTTCATTTCTTTTGTTTGGTAGCACTATACATAAGGAAGGGTTAATTATTGCTGCCCTTGGATGGTTGCTATACACTTTTTACAATGCACTCCATTTTACAGGTTTTACATTCAAAAAAATAGGTAGCCTTGTATTTTCTTTCATAATTATTTTTTTGTTCAGAAATTATGTTGCTGTAATGTTATTACCCTGTTTAACTGCCTGGGCTATTTATTATTATACAAAGTATAATCCAATACTAATATGTATCATTGTTTACCTGATTTTTTTGCTCATTTTTTTTAATATTAGTACCGTCTTCCCTGCTATTAATCCCCCCGAAATGATTGTTCAAAAACAATCTGATTTTTTTGCATTGGAAAAAGCCCGGACTCATATTGAAACACCTGCTTTATACCCTGCTTTTACTAGTTTTGTTACTAATTTCTCAACTACATTTTCGCATGCTTTTGGCCGCCCTATTATAAATGATTACCAACTTTCACCCTTACTTTTGCCATTTTCAATTGAGTTGATTTGCTACCAGTTGTTAACTATTTTATTTGTTTTTATTAGAAAAAAACACAATAGAAATAATCCTTTTATAGTATTTGCGTTGTTTTTTGGTTGCTCAATATTGTTAATAATAGGATATATTGTACCCGTAATATGGGCTATTATCCGCTACCGATCTATTTATCTGCCTTTTGTAATAATACCCGTTATAATGGGTATTGATTGGAGAAAATTACATATCACCAAACGAAGTAACAAATAAAATAATATAAATTATTTTAGGCTTTTTTTCAAAAAAATTCATTTTTTTATAGTTTTTGTTTAAAATTTGGAATTTATTTCCTTATTTTGTGCTTCTAAACATAAAAAATATGGAATCATTACGTTTTAAAGCAATTGAAAACTTACGGTCAAATCCGGAAGTGCCTGTAAAAGCCTCTGTAAAAATTACCGGAATTTTTGGTGAAAATGTTTTTACTTTAAAAACTGCCCGCCAGTTTTTAAGCGATGAGGCATATAAAAGTTTAGTATCTTCCATTCGTGGTGGCAAAAAAATAGACCGTAACATGGGCAATCAAATTGCCAATGGTTTAAGAGCTTGGGCAGAGAGTAAAGGTGTAACACATTTTACCCATTGGTTTCAACCTTTAACAGATCAATCAGCAGAAAAGCATGATTCTTTCTTTACATTAAAAGGCGATGGTACACCAATAGAAGAATTTGAAGGTGGTGCCTTAATACAACAAGAGCCAGACGCTTCATCTTTTCCATCAGGAGGATTACGAGCAACTTTTGAAGCAAGGGGATATACCGCATGGGATCCATCTTCTCCAGCATTTATTATGGAAATAGGCAATGGTAAAACTTTGTGTGTGCCTACCATTTTTGTTTCATATACAGGTGAATCATTGGATGCAAAAACTCCTTTGATAAAGGCTTTGGTAGCTTTAGATAAGGCTGCCGTAGATGTTGCTCAATATTTTGATAAAAATGTTTCAAAAGTTACTGCAACATTAGGTTGGGAACAGGAATATTTTGTGATTGACGCCGCAATGGCAAATGCCCGTCCTGATATCGTTATGACTGGTCGTACAGTATTTGGCCATGCACCTGCCAAAGGACAACAATTAGAAGATCATTATTTTGGAGCTATACCAGAAAGGATTTATGCCTTTATGAGAGATTACGAACAGGAGGCTTATAAATTAGGCATTCCCCTGCGTACACGCCACAATGAAGTAGCACCTTCTCAGTTTGAAAATGCACCAATTTTTGAAGAAGCCAATCTGGCAGTAGATCATAACACCTTGCTGATGGATATAATGACAAGGGTTGCAAAACGCCACGGCTTGATTGTATTATTGCACGAAAAGCCATTTGCAGGTATCAATGGAAGTGGAAAGCATAATAATTGGAGTATTGCTACGGATACAGGGGTAAATTTATTGGCTCCCGGAAAAACGCCGAAAACAAACCTGATGTTTTTAACCTTTTTTGTAAACACCATTAAAGCGGTACATGATTATGCAGGTTTACTAAGAGCGTCTATTGCAAGTGCAGGAAACGATCACAGGCTTGGCGCAAACGAAGCACCACCGGCTATTATTTCAATATTTATTGGTAAATATCTTACAGAAGTATTAAACCAGGTAGAAACCCGTGTTGGTGGTAAGTTTGATGAGCAGGATGAAGCAATGCTTAAACTTGACATCCATAAAACTATACCAGAATTGATGCTTGATAACACGGATAGAAACCGTACTTCTCCCTTTGCATTTACTGGTAATAAATTTGAGTTTCGTGCAGTAGGTTCAGCAGCTAATTGCGCTATCAATATGACGGTGCTCAATACAATTGTAGCTCAAACATTAAAGAATTTTAAGAAAGATGTTGATACTTTTATAGAAGGTGGTGACAAGAAAGAGATAGCTATAATGCATGTAATTCAAAAATATATTGTAGAAAGTAAATCTGTTTTGTTTGAAGGTGATGGTTATAGCGAAGAGTGGGCCATGGAAGCTGAAAAGAGGGGATTACCAAATATTAAAACTACACCACTTGCATTAGATGCTTATGTTACAGATATTTCTAAAACATTGTTCGAAAAAAATGATATTTATACACACGCTGAACTAGAAGCCCGTCATGAAATTATGTTGGAGGCGTATATAAAGAAAGTGCAAATTGAAGCAAGGGTAATTGGCGAATTAGCAACTTCTGTAATATTACCATCAGCAGTAAAATATCAAAATGTTTTAATTGAAAATATAAATGGTTTAAAAGCGGCAGGTTTGGCTGAATCATCTTATAAAAATCAATTAAGTATTTTGGAAGAAATCAGCAATCATATCAACTCAATGAGCAGCGGTGTCAGGGAAATGATTGAAGCAAGAAAAAAGGCAAATGTTATAGCCGATACAAGGGATAAAGCAATTGCCTATTGTGATGAAATAAAAGGAAAACATTTTGACGATATTCGTTATCATGTTGATAAATTAGAATTATTGGTAGATGACACTTTTTGGAGTTTACCAAAATATAGAGAAATGCTTTTTTTAAGATAGTAATAAAAAAGGGATAACAGCGAATGATAGTAATTTATTATTTTACTCATTATCCTTTTTACTAAATAGCTGGCAAGCAATCATAAATAGCCCGGTTTACTTAATAGTAACCGGGTTTTTTAATTTGTATTATGAGTTATATTAATAGAACTGGCCGTTTTATACATCTAAATTTTTTAATACCAATAAAAATAAGCATGGGGCTATTTAATAAAGCCAAAAATTAGATTACAGAATCTTTATAATTTGCACTAGTTTACTTTTCAGAATATTTTACTAAATAAATGCAACATACTAGCAAATGGCTTTTAAACAGTTATTGAAAAAAGCAACATAATACAATTTGACTTTTAACTTTTTTCATCAATGTAGATAGTTCTCTTTATTTTATCTATCTATTTTAAGATAAATAAATTTTAATTTGCTTTGTAAGATATTTTTACTTTTCTTTGTTATATAATTTCGTTATCCTACTAATAATACTAACATTTTTTATCTCCAATCTACTACTATTTATTAATTAGTTGTCTGCCGGCAGACGGATTACCACCTGTTTTTCCAATTATCGTACAATAGGCCGTTTTTTAATTCCAATAGTCCTTGCTATTTTTTATATTTTTTAATAACGACTATTATGAAAACATCTGTGCACTTTTTTTCAGTTATTCTACTTACTTTATTCAAGTGGCTTTTTCCAAATTTTTTTAATGAGCGTGGTGGCGCAAAATTTCTTATTCCCATACCTGTGTTTAATAATTTGATTAATAAAAATTATATTTTATTGATTTTGATGATTTGTACTGTTATGTACCAGGGAAAGGTAAGAGCTAAAAATAGTAAGACTTTTAAGCCAGTTGCAAGTATTAATGCTATTATAAATACCCATGCATTTTTGCAACCTACAGCAACAGAAATTTTGATAACTAATTTATACGCAAGCGTGAATAATGTTTATAATCTTGCTGATGGTAACATGGTACTATTTGACGACGCATATTCTAATGCTGTAGATGGTGCAGATGCCCGTAAATTAACCAATTGGGGAGAAAATTTTGGTATGATAAAAGAAAATATTAAGCTGGCTGTAGAAAAAAGAAAAATAATGCGTGCCAATGATACTATTTTTTATGACATGAGTAATTTGAGAAGCATAGGCTATAAACTGGAAATACAGGCTTCTAATCTTAATCATCCTGGTATGGTTGGCTTTTTAGAAGATGTTTTTTTGGGCACAAGGACAGCTTTAAGTCTTACAGAAACCACCCGTTATTTATTTAATGTTACTTCTACAGCCGGTTCGTCTGCTAAAAACCGTTTTCGTGCTATTTTCTTTTCCATTTCATCTGGCGCTTTACCTGTAAATTTTACCAGTATAAATACAAATAGAGTACAAAATAAAACAGTTATAAACTGGCAGGTAAATAACCAGTTAAATATAGAGGGTTATCAGGTGCAAAGTTCCTTAAATGGTATCGCTTTTACAACTGTTGGCAGGGTAAGTGCCATCACAAACGGTACAATGGTTGCATCTTACCAATGGATTGATGATGTTATTGCTACGGGTACAAAATATTATCGTGTATTATCTATTGATATTGCCGGAAATAATAAATATAGCCCAATAGTGACTATAAATGGTAACAAAAATAAAAAGAGCTTTAGTGTTTTATCTAATCCTGTAAAAGGAAATGATATGAAAATAATGTTTAATCAAAAAGAAAAAGGGAATTATTCTATTAGGTTATTCAACGCCGATAGTAAATTAATTTTTTTAAATACAACCTTGCATATAGAGGGCACATCTACCTATAATTTTGCTTTACCGGTAAATACAGTAAGTGGTTACTATTATGTAGAAATTGTAGATGCAAAAAATACTAAAGAGGTACTGCCAATTGTTATTTTAAATTAATAACGAGGTATTAAAATGAAAAATAAAAGAAAGTGGCTTCCAAACAAGGCCACTTTCTTTTTATAGCTATTTTTTAAAGATGTCGGTATCATAGTTAATAAAAATTAATGACTGTCCGCAATTGAGTGCAACTTTATAAAATAGATAATTTTCATTAAAAATTGTAACACGTGGCCTCATCCCAACCCTTCTCCAAAGGAGAAGGAACTCGAAGATTGAAGCGGAAAATCTTTAGTATGGAGTTAATCTTTTGTTTGCACCTTTTTACGGATAGTCATTAAAAAATTGTAGTATCTAACTTTCGTTTGTGGTAGCGGTAACACAACATTTAACGATTAATAATAACTTTCTCCAGGTTTACAAAACCTCCACTTGCAGTACACATGTAAAAGATACTTACTTGAAGGGTTACAAGTAAGCTACTGTTTAGATTGCATAAATTTTAGCAAACTTTTTCGGGCCCGGTTTTTTATTTTTCTTTGAAAAAAAGAATTCCAGCCAAATAATTGGCCAACAGTACCAAAGGCCTGTGTACTCCATTTATGCAAGCTAAATGCATCACTATGTTCTATAATTTTGCCATCGGCAAAACGCATATTAGCTCTTATTCTATTCACAACCTTTCTTCCTGTTTTTGAAAATGTATAAGTAGCAACCCAATCGCAGGTATAATATTCGTCATCGAGTTTTTTTATATTGCTGTAGCTTAAAGAAAAATCTCTGGCGTTTTTACAAAGCATCTCCCACATGCACCTTACTTCTTCTCCTTTTAAAATTTCAAATGCAGGATCAAAAAAAACAATTTCATCCGTATAACAACTGTTCATTGTTTCGTAATCTTTTTTTTGAAAGGCACTAAAAAATTTATTAATCAATTCTTCATTTTTTGCCATGGCAAACAATTTGGTTTCGCTAAATTTAGCACTCAAATAATTATAAAATGAAAAAATATTTATTACTTATATGCCTTTGCAGTTTTTCGTTTTTTGCTGTAGGTGCACAAAATATAGATTCTGCCTGGGTTGTAGCCAATTATTATAAAACTGAAAAAATGGTTTCTATGAGAGATGGGGTAAAGCTTTTTACTGCATTTTACATACCAAAAGATACTACAGTAAAACATCCAATACTTTTTACCCGTACACCTTACACTTGTTCGCCTTACGGAGAAGATAAATTTAATGCCCGTTTGTACGAAACTTACTGGATAAATTATTTAAAAGAAGGTTATATAATTGCTTTGCAAGATGTACGTGGTAAGTGGATGAGCGAGGGTGAATTTATGGATGTAAGACCTTTCAATCCTAATAAAAAAGGGTTAGAAACTGATGAAGCAAGCGATGCATACGATGCAATTGAATGGATGACTAACAATATCCCCTACAACAATAAACGAGTAGGTGTTTTCGGTATTTCTTATCCGGGCTTTTACAGTACTATGGCGGCTTTAAGCAATCATCCTGCTTTAAAAGCCGTAAGCCCACAGGCGCCGGTTACCGATTGGTTTCAAGGCGATGATTTTCATCATAATGGCGCTTTCTTTGTATTAGATGGCTTTGCTTTTTATAGCAGTTTTGGAAAACCAAGGCCTGCCCCAACAACAGTTGGGCGAGCAGGATTTCAAATTCGCTCACAGGATAATTACGATTTCTTTTTAAAAACCGGTGCTTTAAAAAATTTTGCAGCAATAATTGGTGATAGCATTGCTTTTTGGAAAGATTTATATGCCCATCCAACCTATGATGATTGGTGGAAAGCACGCAATACAAGAAATTTTGTAAATAATATTAAGCCGGCCATGCTGGTTGTAGGAGGTACTTTTGATGCTGAAGATTGCTTTGGAGCCTGGAATTTATATAAATCAATTGAAGCAAAAAATCCAAATACCGATAATCGCCTGGTGATGGGGCCATGGTTTCATGGCGGATGGGGTGGCAGAAGTGATGGAAGTTATTTGGGAAATGTGCGCTTTGGTAGTAAAACAAGTTTGTATTACCAGCAAAATATAGAAATTCCATTCTTTAATTTTTACTTAAAACTAAAAGGTACCGTCAGGGATATTGCAGAGGCAAACGTATTTTTTACCGGCGAAAATGAGTGGAAGAAGTTTACGCAATGGCCACCTGCAAATAGCGCTTCAAAAGATTTGTTTTTAAAAAGCGATGGTGTATTGGCTTTTAATAATTCAACCAAAACCTCTGCCCAACAATTTACAGAATACGTAAGCGACCCTGCACATCCTGTTCCCTATACAGAAGATGTGCATATCGGTAGAACGAGAGAGTACATGACTGATGATCAACGATTTGCAAGCCGCAGGACAGATGTACTTACTTTTTCTACAGATGTATTAGGGGATGATATTACGCTTGGTGGACCGTTGGTGGCAGATTTAAAAGTGAGCATCTCTACTTCTGATGCAGACTTTGTAGTAAAACTAATTGATGTTTTTCCGGATCAATTTATTTATGATGAGAAGCAATTTGGAAAAGGCAACGGTATTAATTACCCAATGGGTGGATATCAAATGCTGGTTCGTGGCGAAATAATGAGAGGGAAATTTAGAAATAGTTTTGAAAAGCCTGTTCCATTTACACCCGGTACAATTACAGAGGTAAAATATACAATGCCCGATGTGGCGCATACTTTTAAAAAAGGTCATAAAATAATGATTCAAATACAAAGTAGCTGGTTTCCATTGGCAGATAGAAATCCTCAAAAATTTATAGATATTTATCATTGTTCGGATAGCGATTTTCAAAAATCTACCATCAGAATTTATCACGAAGCCGAAAACCTAAGTAAGATTATACTTTCCGTTTTAAATTAACAGGTTGTAAATTAATTTGTTATAACCTTATAATCTACTGTTAACTTTTTAAAAAAATAAAAAAGTTTGCTAATCTTATAATATTTCTTTTTAGTTTTACCCAATTACTTTTATATGCAAAATAATTTCGATCTAACTGATTCTTTAGAAAAAATTCCGGTAAAAATTTTCCCTGATGCCTTACAAGGTTCAGCCTATGTAGCCAAACAAATCGCCGATTTAATAAAACAAAAAGAGGCCGCCGGGCAAAAATGTGTAATTGGTCTTGCAACAGGATCTTCACCTAAAGGCCTTTATGCACATTTGGTTAAAATGCATAAAGAAGATGGCTTAAGTTTTAAAAATGTTATCACTTTTAACTTAGATCAGTATTATCCTATGAGTAAAGATGCGCTGCAGAGCTATCATTATTTTATGCGCAAAAATTTATTTGAACAAACCGATATTGATCCAAATAATTATCATTTGCCGGATGGTATGTTATCTAAAGATCAGGTAAAAGAACATTGCCTTAGTTATGAAAAACAAATTGAAGCAGCCGGAGGAATAGATTTGCAAATACTAGGTATTGGCGTAAATGGCCATATCGGTTTTAATGAACCTGGTAGTGGAATATACACCAAAACAAGGCTTACTACTTTAGATAACAGCACCCGTTTAGCTAATTCATACGAGTTTGGTAATATGAGTGAAGTGCCAAGAATGGCCATCACCATGGGTATTAGCACCATTCTAAAATCTAAAAAAATTATTTTAATGGCTTGGGGAGAGGCTAAAGCTCCTGTTATACACCAAGCCGTAGAATTGGATGATACGGAGGAGGTGCCTGCATCATTACTGCAAAACCATGATGATTGCACCATTGTGATAGACGAAGCCGCAGCAGCCGAACTTACCCGTTTTAAAAGTCCATGGCTTACCGGCGAATGTGAATGGACGGATATAATGATAAAAAAAGCAGTAGTTTATCTTGCTTTAAAATTACGTAAACCTGTACTAAGCCTTACCAATAATGATTACAACGATAATGGCCTTAGTGATTTGCTGGTAGAGAAAGGAGATGCTTATGAAATTAATTTGCAGGTTTTTTATATGTTGAGAGATAGCATTACAGGCTGGCCCGGCGGTAAACAAACTGCACAAAGAGAAAAACATCCTGAACGCAGTTTTCCTTATCCCAAAAAAGCTATTATTTTTTCGCCTCATCCAGATGATGATATCATTAGTATGGGTGGCACATTTATGCGTTTGCATGATCAGGGGCACCAGGTACATGTCGCTTATCAAACCAGTGGTAATATTGCCGTAACAGATGAATTTGTAACCCGGTTTATTGATTTTGCTGTTGGCTTTGAAAGTATGTTTGATATTGATGAAACCAAAAGCAAACATATTCTTGATACGGCTACTGCATTTTTAAGTACAAAAAAAACAAGCGAAAAAGATACAGAAGAAATTAGGGCCATTAAGGGTTTGATAAGAAGATGTGAAGCAAAAGCTACTTGTAAATATGTAGGACTTACGGATAGCCAGATACATTTTCAAAACCTGCCTTTTTACGAAACAGGCACCATCGAAAAAAATCCGATGGGTGAGGCTGATGTAATAATAACCATTGAATTATTAAATAAAATACAGCCGCACCAATTATTTTGTGCAGGTGATTTTGCAGATCCTCATGGTACTCATAAAGTATGTTTTGATGTAGTAATAGAAGCATTAAAAAGAATAAAATCATCAGCAGACAATGATGCACATTGGATAAATGATTGTTGGTTATGGCTGTACAAAGGTGCCTGGCAAGAATGGGACATTACAGAAATTGAAATGGCCATACCTATGAGTCCGGACCAGGTGGTAAAAAAACGAAACGGTATTTTTATACACCAATCGCAGAAAGACAGTGTGCCATTTCAGGGAAGCGATGACCGGGAATTTTGGCAGCGGGCAGAAGAAAGAAATGCTAGTACGGCTCAATTATATGCACAACTTGGGCTTACTCAATTTGCAGCTATGGAAGCATTTGTAAGATGGCATTTTTAATTATCGCTATTTGCAATCAGAACTAGTGCAATATAGTAAAGCAAACGAACTCTAATAGCTGCTGTTTAGAGGCTTATTGGTTATGTATTGTCCTAAAATAGGGTTACATATAAAAATGTAAATTACAAACCTGCTCGTACTAAAATAACTTTACACTTTTGTTTTCTAATCCTGTTATAAATGTACACGTATATTATTGCAGCTTTTAAAAATTGATGACTTACCAGGCGCCGGAATCCGTCCGGTGTTAACCTGTTACTAATGCCCGGGTATTATCATAGCAATTAAAATTTTATTGACTCAGTAACAAAGAGAAACAGTTAGGAGTGCTGCGCCTGCGGTGGCAATTGTCTTAACCGGGATTTATATGATTAAGGGATTTGCTTGATTTTTATAATGCTTACAATTACTTAGTAGGTGTCTTGTAATGAAATAGGTTTACACTTAAAAGTGTAAATTATGGACAATAAAGAACAAATTATCAATGAGTATTTAATTGGCGGTAGTAGCTTTAGAACGCTTGGAAAAAAGTACGGTATCAGCAGTTCCGCCATCAACCGCTGGGTATTAGCATACCAGGGTTTTATTTGCATGCTAAAATCTTTTAAGGAAAGTATTACCTTACTTGACATGAATAAAGAGCCAAAATAAATTTCGCCTGCAGAGATCATCGAACTGCAAAAGCAACTGGAGCAGGAACGGCTACATAAAAAATTGCTTGTAGCAATGATTGAAATTGCAGAACAAGAATTGAAAATTCCCATCAGAAAAAAGTATGGTACCAAGCAGTTCAAAAAGTAAGGCTTAGTGAAAATAAGGGATGTTTGTCATCACTATGTTTGCTCCGTGATTATACCAGACAAGCTTTTTTTTGATACCTAAACTATCAGCTTAAAGAATCATTAGAGGCTGAATTGGTAATAAAATAAGTGTTAAAACAACGTAAGCTTTAGCCACAGAAAGGTATCCTTAGGTTGATTATATTGCTAAAAAGTTTTTTAAATCAACACAAAATAAGTTTAGGGCGGAATGCTTTATTTGAGCTGCTTATTACACTCAATTTGCTTACACATACAAACCTTACTTCTGCAAATATGCATGTTGCCACAACAAAAATATAATTACCGGTTGGCAGACTGTTTTCTGCCAGGGAACCTGTTTTAAATATTGCTGCAGGTTCTTTTTCTTCCAACTCACCCAAGCGGCGGTATCGAATCCAATTTAATGTATTGTTCTGCCTGTGCGGCGTAATACGGTAAGCAAGGGTTTGCCAACTTTGCCGAAGAAATTCATATTGCTGACATTAGCAAAGGCTTAATTATGGAAGTATCAAAAGGGTGCAAATCAGTCGTATGGCTGTCATTAGCTAGTTTTATTATTTTGGAATAAAGGTTAGTTAAATCAAAGAATGTAAATGAATTATTAAAGTGCTGGCTCGTTCATTTAGATGAATAAATACTTTTCAACCAATACAAAATATATTTGTTGTTTATATTACTATTATATATTTAAAGATTAAAACGACTATCCGCAAAGTGGTGCAAACAAAAGATTAACTTTATACAAAAGGTTTTCCGCTCCAATCTTCGGGTTTCTTCTCCTTTGGAGAAGGGTTGGGATGAGGCCACATGACACAATTTTTAATGAAAGTTATCTATTTTGTAAAGTTGCCCTTAATTGCGGATAGTCATTAAGATTAATTAATATTTTGAAAAAAATATTATGCCAGGTGTATTTTTTTATATACGTAATTGGCAACATACATAACACAAAGTATTTTTATATTTAATATAAATAAAATAAAAGACATGGCTAAAATTTACTTTATGATTTGCATCAGTCGAATTAAATATTTTCTGACATTTTCTCTCTTTTTATTGTCAACTGTGGCACAGGCTCAATTCCGTAAACTGGGTACGGTTTATTCAGAAAACATGAAAGGTGGTACTACACTTTTTGGGAATACTTTAATGTTCAATTCAAACCCTGATGGTTCTGTGAATGTAGAAGCTATGAATGGAAATAGCTTAAATGGAAATAGTATATATGATAACGGGAACTTTGGTGCTGCCAATATGCAATTTGTAGATATTGATGGCAGTACTGGTGAGGGTGCCGGAACCAGGAATTCTTCTTCTGCTGATTTGGCATTGCCCAATGGTACCAACACAATTAAATTAGCAAGATTATATTGGGGTGGTAGAGCATTGAGATCACAATTTAACATGGCAGATCCCTTAAATCAAAAAATTAAAATACGAAAAGGTACAAGCGGCGCTTATCAGGAATTATCAGCAGCACAGATCGATAAATCTGTATTGGAAGCCGGATTAATTACTGAGTATAGCCGTTACCAGGCTTTTGTTGACATTACAACATTGATAGCGCAAGAAGGTGCTGGTACTTATACTGTGGGAAATGGTAATTTTTCTACCGGTACCGGTGGAAATTATGGAATTTATGGTGCATGGAGCATTGTAGTGGTTTATGAAAATCCCCTGCTAAACTTTAATAGCATTCGTGTTATCGATGGGTTTCAGGAAGTGTTTAATAATGGAGCTATCACAATTAACCCTATTACAATTACTGGCTTAAATATCCCCGCCGAAGGTATAACTGCTGAAGAAGCACAAATTGGTTTGATTTCCTAGGAAGGAGATGCACGGTTTGATGGTGATTTTTTTAGAGTCAATAACAACATTTTAAGAAATGCCCTTAATCAACCCAACAACTTCTGGAACGGAACACAAACAATAAACGGGACACACGTAACAACTAAAAACCCAAACTATACCGATCAAATGGGTATTGATATTGATCATTTCTATGTTGGTACAGGGTACGGCATATTGCCAAAAGCCAACAATTTATCTCTTCAATATGGCACCACGCAAGATCAATATTTTAGCTGTTTAATTACTGTAGCTATTAAAATGAAAGAATCTGATGTAAAGATTACTAAAACAGTTGCTGATGCAAACAACAATCAAACCGCAGAAACCGGCGAAACATTAACTTTTAAAATTAAAGGTAAAAATTGGGGGGCTGGTAATACAACTGCGGTTGTTCTTACAGATTCTTTGCCTTCTACAATGATTTTTGTTTCTAATTCATTACAAGTAATTTATAGTCCGGGAGTTACAGCAGGTATTAAAACAGATGCCGGGGGCGATGATATTGCAGATTATAATGGATTAACTAAAACGATTAAATTTAGATTGGGTAACAGTGCAAGCAATCTGGCCGGAGGATCTCTTGCGCCATTAGATTCATTTGAAGTGGAGTTTAAAGCAACCTTTAATCCGGTTGCAAATGGTGTAGCACCTCCCGTTATAAATGTGGCAAGAGTTACAGCAATTTCGGATGCTTTAGATAATATTATTGATGATGCAACTGTTACTATCAATGGAGCAACAGCCCAAAGCTTTACTTATACTTTTACTGGTAATGGTAACTGGACTGATGCTGCTAACTGGGCTGATAATTTACTACCTCCTGCAACTTTGCCTGTATTTAGCAGTATTATAAT
Source organism: Chitinophagales bacterium (assembly GCA_038234405.1). Lineage (GTDB taxonomy): Bacteria > Bacteroidota > Bacteroidia > Chitinophagales > Chitinophagaceae > Ferruginibacter. Next base: position 1,008 of record JBBQTZ010000018.1, on the reverse strand, counting down.
TAACCATGCCATAAATGGAAAATGTTTATTGAATGTTCCCCAAAATATTGCGACAGGTGCAAGTTTTATCATAAACACTGGTAAAAATCTACAAATAAATGGAGGATTATTAATACAGTAATGACTGAACGCTAAAAAAGTGTTGCATGCTTTTACAAAAGCAGCTACTGTAATTGTTGATTATTTAAAAATTACTACATCATTTGTTTCGGGCAACTCCTGAAAATATAGCTATTACCTGCGTTATAAAAAAGCTGCCGCAATTAATGCGGCAGCTTTTTTTTGGTAATTTTTTCCGTAGCGTGTTATTTTAACCCACATTGCAGCTTTGCCCCCTTAAAAACCATCCAAAAACATACTATCTAACAAACCTTTTTTATTAATGTGATAATCTATGGCACTACTGTATATCCAATGCCACGGTTCTGCTACAAAGCCTGCTGTTACAGGTTTACGAAGCCCGCCTTGCTAGTCGGACAGGTATAACCAACAGGCGCAAGACTCCGTCCTGTGGCCCCTTGTTACTAATCTTTGCCCCCTTAAAAACCATCCAAAATCATACTATCTAACAAACCTTTTTTATTAATGTGATAATCTATGGCACTACTATATATCAAATGCCACTGTTCTGCTACAAAGCCTGCTGTTACAGGGTTACGATGCCCGCCTTGCTAGTCGGACAGGTATATATTCCAACTTTTGGTTGTACATTTCTTTGTATCCAACAAAACAGGATGGTTTTCAAGCAGCCAAAATTGATACTTGCAATTACTGCTGCTTTTTTTGCCTTTATCTATAAAAGTTTGAAGCAAATGCTCCTTACGGCTTTCTTTTGGATTCTTTATAATAGCGTCTATTATTTTCATCGCAGTAAAACTTTTGATATTTCTCCATACCTGTCCGGGGTCTTTTCCATCTTTAAAACTACATATAGTATGTAAATGTCCGTCCGACTGGTCATCCGGGCGGGATTTGTCATTTGTACCCCCGCCTGAATGACTCAGTCGG
>JBBQTZ010000017.1:0-34398 GCA_038234405.1 Chitinophagales bacterium | reverse complement strand
TATTAAAGCTGTACCTACGCCGCCGGCACCAGATTGAATCAATACAGTGTCGCCTTTATGTAATTGCACCATTTCTGCAGCCGAAAAATAGGCTGTACAGTACTGCGTAGCAAGCGCTGTAGCCTGTGCCATACTCAGGCTCGCTGGTATTATTGTAGTGGCAGAAGCATTGGTTACTGCATATTCGGCATATCCGCCAAACCTTGTCATGGCAACTACCTGGTCGCCTGCTTTTAAATGGGTTACATTTTTGCCAACAGCTTCAATATACCCTGCCACATCGTAGCCTAAAATTGCAGGAAGCGGAGGAGCTTCTTTATACATACCTTGCCGTGCCATTACATCTGCAAAGTTTAATCCAAAGGCTGCTACTTTTATCAGTACTTCATCTGCTTTATATGTTGGCACCGGCACTTCTCTTATTTGAAAAGCTGTGGCTGCTGCTCCATTTTTTACTAATACGGCTGCTTTCATTTTGTAAATTTTATGCTGCTAATAATTGCAATAAGGTAGCTGATAATATTGATACTATTATTGCACAGTATTTTTTGTATCAATATAAATTTGAACGGTAATCTTTACTACAATACCCTTTTTACATTTACAGATACTTTAAGCTCATGTCTTCCACTGCTCATAATTACACCCTTTAGTGGAGTAATATCTGCATAATCTCTTCCCCAACCAATTACAATGTGCTGGTCTGAAGGAAGCATGTTATTGGTAGGGTCAAAATCTACCCAGCCATTACCTGGAATAAAAACTGAAAACCAGGCATGCGATGCATCTACCCCCACTAATTTTTTTACACCGGGTGGCGGGATGGTTTCAATGTATCCGCTTACATATCTTGCCGGTAAACCAAGTGAACGAAGGCAGGCTATGGCAAGATGGGCAAAATCCTGACAAACACCTTTACGCTCTTTCATTACCAATGACAGGGGAGTAGAAATAGTGGTAAAGCCAGATTGAAATGTAAAATCGGAAAATATCCTGTTCATTAAATTTTTACTGCCTTCAAACAAAGATTTGCCTGAAGGAAATGATACCCTTGCGTAAGCAGCTATAGCTTCGTCTGCCATCGTCATAGGTGTGGGTGCTATAAATTGTTTTACATCTATAATGGATGCTGCAATGGTAGAAGTGAGTTTACAAACTTCTTCCCATGCTATTCTATTGTTTTGTGCCTGGTAATCGGCACCGGACGATAGTTTTTCAATTTCTGATACTACGTGTACGCTTAATTTTTTATGTTCTTTTTCAATGGTAAAATATACCAGTTTGTTGCCAAAAAAATCTTCATATTCTATCAAAACATCTGGTTGTGGAATAATGATAATTTCTGATTTTTTACAAAATTGTTTGTTGGTACTGCGGGGTATTAACCTTACAATATTATGGCAAAGGCTTACCGGATCGGGGTAGGTATAATCCGTTTTATGTTCAACTATATGATACATGCTTTTTAATGGTTGTTGAAGATGAGCTATTTGAACTGTGAGCTTTTTACTGCTATTAATTACTTTTTTTATTCCCCAAAATCTTCACCTGTCTGTTCTGTTGAAAACAATTGTTTTTGTGAAACTGCGTGCTTAAAATAAGTTTTAGAAACAGCGTTTTGAATGCCTGATAAATGATCGTACATGGCAGCTAAAAAATTATCCAGATTAAGATGCTGCCCAGCTTCTGCATCTAATAAAGACAACTGTTCTTTACTTGTTTTTTTTAATAAACTGTAGGCTGTTTTTATTAGTATTTGATGAGCATGAATGCTATGGTCTGCTGTATCCGGCAAATTGCTGAGGTTCTTTTTTAACCTATCGAGTTGATATAATAACGATCGGGGATTGGTAGGGTCGAATATCATTAAATCGAGTACTAGCGGCAGTTGTAGCAGTGATCTGTATTTGTACCGAAAGTTTACCAGGCTTTCATTGCTGATTAATACTGCTTCCTGTAGTTTATAATCTACCAGGTCGTCATATTTATTTACCAGCGTAGCCCTAAGCATACTGGTAAGTAAAAGACATTGTTCAATTTTTCTACCAAGATCCAGCATTATCCACCCTTGTTCTCTTGAAATGCTTTCCCGGTTTAACCCAATAAATGCTACTACAGAAGTAATTAAACTATCCAGCAAATGCTGCATTTTTAAATTACTGGCCTGGGAGCCATCTTTTACTGTTGCCCATTCTTCTTCAATCCCTCTTAATACCCGCCAGGTATCGGTTGACCAATGATCTCTTACAGCATGTACAGCTCTAATAAATAGCATAAAATCATATTTTAAACTACCAGCTCTGGCTTCGTTAAATAAAATATCTTTTAACTCAGGCCATGGATTTTTCAACTTCTTTTCCTTGTCATCAACATCATCTTCAATAAAACCCGGATAAGTGAAAGTGTAATGGGTAAGTGCTTTTAGTAAAACTTGTTCTGTTAATATATCGTTTTGCTTCATTAGCCTGTTGCCCTCTGCCAATGATTGTATTACCGTTCTATGAAAGCGGGCATTGCCCAACAGCCGCTCCGTATATCTGCCTACCCAAAAAAGATTTTCTGCTGTGTTGCTTGGCAAAATTCCATTTGAAACTGGTATTCGTTCCGGAAACTTTTTTGGTACCAATATACTGTTTACCGGTTCCGGGGCAATAATCCAGGTATCCTTACTATTACCGCCCGATTGATTGGAAACAAAAAAGTTGAGTGCATCAGAAGATGTTCTGCTCAATCCACCTGCCATAGCAGTATAACTTTGTCCATTACTTACCAAAAAGCTTCTAAAAATTGTTTTTCGGGGTTCAATTTTTCCATTCATAAAAGAAGGAGTCGAGCTTAATCCAATCTTCTCTTGGCCCACATACAAGTAGGGAGATCTGCTTATTTGCTTTTTTAATTCTTGTAGCTGTAAGGCTGATAAACTGCCACCATCAAGTGAAGTACTTCGGCTGCTGCCACGATAAATCTTTTTTATTACCAGTGATTGTATATTATTGAGCACATACCTTAACTCTTTTGGCTGGCCGCACCACCAGGATGCGATGGTAGGCATAATAAGACCAGTGCCAAAAAAATAGGTAGAAATATTTTGAAGAAAAGGCATTAACCCGGGGTTTTCTAAAATGCTGCTGCCTGGCGGATTGGCAATACTAACATTGCCACTTCTAATTACCTGCAGTAAGCCGGCCACCCCCAATTGCGAATCTGCTTTTAACTCCAGTGGATCACAAAAATTATCATCAACCCTGCGTATAATTACATCTACTTTCTCTAACCCACCCAAGGTTTTTAACCAAACAAAATTATTCTTAACCATCAGGTCGTTTCCTTGTACAAGTGTATAGCCTAAATGTGAAGAAAGGTAGGAATGTTCGAAATATGTTTCGTTGCCGGGGCCAGGTGTAAGTAGTACAATCCGGGGATTTTGATGTAGCCTTGCGCCTAGTTCAATTAACGAATTGTTGAGTGTATCAAAATAGGGAGATAAATGCCTGACTTGTAATCCATTAAATAATTCTGGTAATACACGGGTCATTACCGTTCTGTTTTCGAGTGCATAGCCATAACCGGAGGGTGCTTGTGTACGGTCGCTGATAATCCACAATTTACCATCGGGGCTGCGGGCCATATCGGCAGAATACAATACCAGGCTATGTTTACCCGGAAATTTGATGCCGGCACATTGCCTTAAAAATCCAGTATGATTGTAAATTAATTCGTGTGGAATAATCCCTTTTTTTATTAATACCTGATCACCATAAATATCTTTTAGGAGCAGGTTGAGCAATTCTGCCCGTTGTATTAAGGCAGCTTCTGCCTGCACCCATTCTTCTTTACTAATTAAAAAAGGAATGGCATCTACATTCCAATCCCTGTTTTCTACAGCATTGTTTTCATAAATATTGTAGGTAACGCCGTTTTCTTTTAATAACCTGGCAATTTCGCTATGCCTGTTGCGTATTTCGCCATTGCCGAGTTGATTGAAAGATTGAAAGAATGCGTTCCAATGGGGGCGAAGGATACCGTCTTTGCCCAGCATCTCATCATACGAATATTGATTACTTAAATAATCTTGAAAAATAGAGGTTGAATGTATATTTGAAACCATTGACTTTGTTTACTCAATCAAATTTTAATGCTGTATTTCGATAAAAGTACAAAAATAAATAAGCAATTCAGCGTGATGGAGTTTTATAGTAGGTTTTAATAAAAAAATGTATATCAGTAAACTAATTTTAATTTAATTAATTCTGTAATTTTTCACCTTCAAAATGTACTTATTTACTCTGCATAGAACAAATGGTATTAAATATTTCGGCAGTTGGCTGTAAGTTTACAACTACGTGAAAAAGGCCTGAGGAAGCTGAGTTAAATAAGTTTTTTCATCAAATAATTAAAGGCGGACACTAAGCTTTGGTTATATGTAATTTTACCTGTTACGTAGCATAAACTTTAACTTGCCAATATTTTCAGGGAAGAAAATTGGTAAAAAATTAAGTAAAAGAAAATTAAGTGGTAGCAAATTAAGTGGTAGCAAAAACGATAACAGGATTAAACTAAAAAACCTGAAAGTCTTTATTGTAAAGAGTTTCAGGTTTTTAGTGGTTGGGTTACTAGGATTCGAACCTAGAATGACAGAATCAAAATCTGAAGTGTTACCATTACACCATAACCCAATCGTTTGTTCCAAATTAAATATTTGGAATGCAAAAGTAGGGGATACGATTAAAAATGCAAAACAATTTTGAAAACTATTTTTATTTATAATTTATCTTCTACTTCTTTTAAATCTTTTATTAAATCCAATGCTTCGGCAACTACATCACACATAATAGTAATGAGCGAGCCGGTTTTTGCATGTTTATAAGCATACATAATAGCTTCCCGCTCATTGTAAATGATTTTTACAGGTATCTCTTTGGTTTTAGTTTCATTAATACCTTCAACAAGTAAGTTTACAATTTCTTCTGCCGTTCTGCCTCTTAAATTTTTATCCTGGCGGATAATGATTTCATCAAAGCAGGTTGCTGATATTTTTCCTAGATCCCGAATATCGCTATCCCGTCTGTCGCCTGTGCCACTAATAATACCAACTTTAGGATAACCATCTACTTTTGAAAGAAAATCTTTAAGCAGTAATAATCCTGCCTGGTTGTGTGCAAAATCTACGAGAAACTCAAAGTTTTTAAATTTGAAAAAATTTAATCTGCCCGGTGTTTGTGTAGGTGATGGAATAAAAGTTTGCAATGCTCCTTTTATATCATCTACTTTAATATTGCGATATAAATAGGTTGCCAATATTGCCGGCAGGGTATTCATGATATTATGAGTGGCTTTACCTCTAAATGTTATAGGGATATCAGCAACTTTTTCTACCCTGATTTTCCAATTGCCTTTTAAAATAGTAACGTATCCATTTTCGTAAACAGAGGCTAATCCACCTGCATTACAATGCTTTTTTATACGTGGGTTGTTTTCATCCATGCTAAATAAGCCAATATTACATTTTAAGTCGTTTTTAATGGCATAAACAAGGTCGTCATCAGCATTTAAAATTGCATAACCGTAAGAGAAAACAGTTTCTGCTACAACTGCCTTTACTTTTGCCATTTGCTCAATACTATCTATGCCACCAAGGCCAATATGATCTGTACTTACATTGGTGACGATAGCAATATCACAATTTTGAAAGGCCAGTCCATTTTTTAAAATTCCACCTCTTGCACATTCTAATACCGCAAAATCTACTGTTGGATCTTTAAGTACAAACTGTGCGCTAACCGGTCCGGTACAATCACCCTTCATCAGCAACTGGTTTTGAATATAAACACCATCGCTGGTTGTATAGCCAACTTTGTAGCCTGCACTTTTAGCAATGTGCGCCACCAAACGGGTTGTAGTTGTTTTGCCATTGGTGCCCGTAATGGCAATGATGGGTATTCTACCTTCGCTGCCTTTTGGAAAAAGCATATCTATCACTGGCTCTGCCACATTACGGCCTATACCTGCTGCAGGGTCAATGTGCATTCTAAAACCTGGTGCTGCGTTTACTTCAAGCACTGCACCACCATTTTGACTAATAGGGTCTTTTAGGTCTGGTGCCATAATGTCGATTCCGCAAATATCCAATCCTATAATTTTGGAAATTCGTTCGCACATAAAAATATTATCAGGATGTACTTCATCTGTAATATCTGTAGAGGTACCGCCAGTAGAAAGATTGGCTGTAGGTTTTAGCAATACCAATTCTCCTTTTTGTGGAATAGTTTCCAGTGTATAACCTTTTTCATGTAGCATTATTTCACTAAAATCATCCAATTTAATAGAGGTTAATACCTTCTCGTGCCCATATCCACGGCGGGGGTCTTTGTTGGTTTCATCTACCAGCCATTGAATATTGTGTTCACCATCGCCTGTTACAGCAGCAGGGGTTCGCAATGCCGCACAAATAAATTTATTGTTGATTACCAAAACCCTAAAATCGAAACCAACTATAAATCTTTCACAGATAATACTACGACCATATATTTGAGCGGCAGCCAATGCTTTAATAGCCATTTCCCAATTAATAATATTAGTAGTAGCTCCTTTGCCATGGTTGCCATCAACTGGTTTTAAAACCAACGGATAACCAAGTTTTTCAATTGCATCTTTTAACCCCTCTTCGGTACGAACAATTACGCCTCGTGGTACTGATATTTCCGCCGCCTCCAACAAGTTTTTTGTTTCTTCTTTATCACAAGCAATATCAACAGCAATATTGGAGGTTGTAGATGCAATAGTAGCTCTAATTCTTTTTTGGTGAATGCCGTAACCTAGTTGCACCAGGCTATGTTTATTTAAGCGTATAAACGGAATATTTCTTTTAGCTGCTTCTTCTACAATACAGCCAGTGCTTGGCCCAAGGCGGGTATCTTCTCTTATCTCACGAAGTTGCATTATATCTTCTTCCAAATTATACTCGCTATCATCTGCAATTGCCTGTGTTATTCTTACAGCGGCTTTTGCTGCATATACGCCTGCATCTTCTTCCATATAGCTAAATACAACGTAATATTCCCCGGTTTTACCAGTGCCACGGGTGCGTCCAAAGCCAGTATCCATGCCTGCAAGTGTTTGCAGTTCAAGTGCCACATGTTCTATTACATGCCCCATCCAGGTGCCTTCTTCTACCCTGTAAAAAAAACCTCCGGGTGCTCCTTCACTGCACCTATGCTCGTACATGGTAGGAAACAGTTTCTCTAACCTTTCTCTAAAGCCGGGAATAGTATTAGTTGGCTTTTGCTCCATTTCTTCTAAATTCAATTTCATCTGAATCAGTTTTAGCCGCCTTACACTCCAATAATTGGGCCCCCGCATAATTTTTATTTCTTCAATTATCATCTGTGGTTAGTTTAGGTTATATAAAAAGTTAATGTTGAAAATTAAGACAATCATGTTGGTTTTCAAAAATTATAAATAGACGGGTGTGAACATTTTCTAAAAATAGGGCTATCTAAGTGGTTTTAGTTTTCTACTTTATAAAAAGATTTTTTTAAACGTAAAAAAAGTAGATAAAATATTATGTAATTTAAGTTTTTAACATTAGATTTATTTTTATTTAGAACATTGATTTACCAGATAAACTATTATAAAAATGTTTATCGGCTCTTAATAAATTTATTTTTTTCTTTAGTTTCAATTTCTTCAATTCCTGATAAACCATTTTACTAGTTTTCATTGCTTCTTTTTTAATATTTTTTATTAAAATGTTAGAAACTGCAAATTTTTTATCAATTAAAAAAAATAAAATGGAATTGTATCAAGAAAATTTACAACAAACCTGGAGTGAAAAAGACAGCTTTACCAACGAACGATATGAGCAGTTTTGCCAATACTTGAAAGACGGATACAGTGTTTTAGATATTGGTTGTAACACTGGCAGGGGTGGTTTTACATTAAAAGAAAAAAATCCATCTTTAAAATTGTATGGTATTGAATTGATTAAAGAGCGTATTGAAAAAATACCTTCCCATATCTATGAGCAAACTTTTAATGACTCAATCATTACTTATAACTGTAATAATATTTTATTTGATGCAATTATTGCGGGAGAAGTAATAGAGCATATTCCAAATGATTTATTTATAGATATGCTCAATAATTGTAAAAAGTTATTAAAAAAAGATGGTGTTATTTTATTTACAACTCCCAATCCAAATTCTTTGTTAGTAAAACTCGGAAGAGATGCTGTTTATAATGATCCATCACATGTAAATATTATGAGCGTAAAAAAATTTAGAAATATTGTAAGTAAATGCGGATTAGGCATTTTAAATATTACCGGCAGCGGAAAAGCAACCAGGTATTTAGGTCAATCTTTCCCCATGATTTTATACGGTAGTTACCTGGCAGTTTTGCATAAATAATTTTATCTGGCAGATAAAATTTATCCTTTTAAACCACCTGTTACGTAACAATTGAAGAGGTAGAAGTAAAAGTTTATTAATGGCAGGCTATAACTGCGATTAATAAATCCAATGCCTGCTTTGCATTTTTGCTATTTCTTTTTTGTTGCATTTAACTAACTAACTTATGTTTTTTTGCTGTTGAATTGTTGTACAATGGTATCGAACTGCTTTCATCAAAATTATAAAACACGATTTCCCTTATTTTTGCGTTATACATAAAAGAAATTTAATGCAATATCCTAAAGGAAAATTAATAGCTATTGGTGGCGCAGAAGATAAGGGAACCAACCTTGAAACTGGTGAAAATCATCGTTACAACCTTAATTTTTTTGAATTAGGTATTCTAAATCGGATTGTATTAGAAAGTGGCGGCGTTACTGCCAAAATTGAGGTAATAACTACTGCCTCTATGATTCCATACGAAGTAGGGGAAAATTACATAGATGCCTTCGGTAAAATAGGCTGTGTGGAAATTAATGTCATGCACATCCGTAACCGGGCAGATGCCCAGCAAGCTGAATACATTGAAAGGATTAAAACTTGCGATACAGTAATGTTTAGCGGTGGTAATCAGCTTAGGCTATCTACTATTTTTGGAGGTACTCAATTTTTAAATATCATTTTAGAACGTTTTCAAAATGAACCTGATTTTGTTATTGCTGGTACAAGTGCTGGTGCTATGGCTATGAGCAATACAATGATTTATGAAGGAAATGCTGCCAAAGCTCATTTAAAGGGCGAAGTAAAAATTACAACGGGGCTTGGCTGTATAGACGATGTGATAATTGATAGTCATTTTGAAAAACGTGGCAGATTTGGAAGGCTGGCTCAGGCTGTTGCAACCAATCCTTCCTGTATTGGTATTGGGCTTGGAGAAGATACTGGTATGCTGATAACAGAAGGTAACAAAATGGAAGCTATTGGTAGTGGCTGTGTTATAATTATTGATGGCCACGATATTGGCTTTTCCAATATTGCTGATATTCCGGTTGGCAATCCATATAGCATGGAAAACCTTAAAGTGCATATTTGTGAAAAAGGAAATGGCTACCTGATTAAAGAACGTAATTTTTTGCCAGAAGCCACGCCTGGTTCGATTATTAAAAAACAAGTAAACGTAGAGTGAATATAAAGTTGAAAATTTTTCTATACTAAAGAGTACAGATTTTGTTTTGAATTATAATTTTACGCTTGAAAAAAATATATTCCATAAAATTACCCGGTTTTTAAACCGGGTATTTTTATGAAGTTTTTATAACCATTCTGTAGCTTAACCTACCTTTAATCTATTCTATGATGAATATTTATGTTGGTATTTGCCATCGTTATTTAAATATTACTGATGTTGTTCTATTTTCTTAACAAAGTTAGATTTTGGCTGTGCACCTACTAATTTGTCAACTACTTCACCACCTTTCAAAAAAAGAATTGCCGGAATACTGGTAATTCCATAATTCATGGAGATTTGTGGATTATGATCTACATTAACTTTCCCAATATTTACTTTGCCTTCATATTCTTTAGACAATTCTTCAATAACTGGTCCTATTGCCCGGCAGGGACCACACCATTCTGCCCAAAAATCTATTACTGATAATTTTTCTGAATCTAAAACTTCTGTTTTAAAGTTTGCATCTGTGAACTCATGTGCCATATATAATTGTTTTATGTTTAAGTGAATTATAACAAAAGTCAAATTTACATCCAAAGTTTAAAATGCGTAATAATGACATATACACATGCTATTTGTCAGTATAGAAAAGCATTGCATGTTCACTAAAACAGCTTGTATTGCCTTTTTCAATTACTAATTATCTTTTTTAATTCTTACAAATAGTTGCTTTGTTTTTATCCTGATAATACATTTACCTCTACATCTTTATTTTCTTGCAGAAATAAAGCCATGTCATCATTCATTGTAAAGCCTTTTTCAATATTGTACATACCTACTTTAATGTTATTCCTTACATCTGCAATATTAAATTTTAAAACTGTTCTTCCTGGATTGCTTTTTAAGTTGTTTTCAATAAAGTGTATAAATGCCTTATCAATACATTGCGGTGCTATTTCAATAGTAACCTGTTTGGTGAGGGTTGTTTTTACTGTATCAAGCAAATGTATTTTTGATAAATTAAATTCGTATTTATCACTGTTGTACCTGGTTTTAAATCCACCTTCCAGCATTACAATCTGTCCTTTACCCAAATAGCGGTTATATTTGGCATAATCTTCACTCCAGAGCATAAATTCGCTTTTGCCGCTATAGTCTTCCAGCGTAAGTATCCCAAAAATTTTTCCGGTTTTTGTAAAACGTTGCTGACCGTCAACCACAAGGCCAGCCAATCTGAATGTTCTTCCAGGGCTTTGTTGTGTTTGTATATCATTTTTAAATTCCACAAAATCTGCCATGCGGCTAATATTGTAGTATTTCATTTCAAATTTAAAATTATCGAGCGGATGGCCACTCATATACATGCCAGTCACTTCTTTTTCATAATCTAACTGAATGGCTAACTGCCATGGTTCGCACGGTAATAATTTGGGAGGTACAATATCTGGCATTTGCAAATCGCCAAAAAGTGTATTTGAGGCATTGTTGTTTTGGGCTTGAAAAACACTGCCAAACTTTATTATCTTATCCAACGCTGCAACATCACCCGGCGCCTGGTAAAAATATTGAGCACGGGTAAACTCTTTAAAACAATCGAATGCACCAGAATAAATAAGGCTTTCTAATGATTTTTTACTAACAGTTCGTTGGTTTACCCTTTTTGCCAAATCAAATATAGAGGTGTACTGCCCATGCTTTTTTCTTTCTTCTATAATATCTTCAATAGCTTTTTCACCTACTCCTTTAAGCCCACTAAAACCAAACCGTATTTCACCCTTTTTATTAACAGCAAATCCATTTAGGCTTTCGTTAATATCTGGCCCCAGTACTTTTAATCCCATGCGCTTACACTCTTCCATAAAAAAGGTAATTTTATCAATACTACCAGCATGGTTGAGTACTGCCGCCATATATTCACTAGGATAATGCGCTTTTAAATAAGCTGTTTGGTAAGCAACAAAAGCATAGCAGGTGGAGTGAGATTTGTTAAAAGCATATTGAGCAAAAGCTTCCCAGTCTGTCCATACTTTTTCTAATATTTCACGAGTATTACCTTTTAATATGGCGCCATCTATAAATTTCCCTTTCATTTTATCAAGGGTTTTTCTGTCTTTTTTACCCATGGCTTTACGAAGTATATCAGCATCCCCTTTGCTAAAGCCTGCCAATTTTTGCGACAGTAACATTACTTGTTCCTGGTAAACTGTAATACCATAAGTACTTTGCAGGTATTCTTTTTGAGCTGGAATATCATATTCAACCTGCTTCTTCCCATTTTTTCTATCAATAAATTCTGGGATATATGCAATTGGGCCAGGTCTGTAAAGAGCATTCATGGCAATTAAATCATCAAATTTATCTGGCTTAAGTTCTCTTAAATATTTTTGCATGCCAGGGCTTTCAAATTGAAAGGTTCCATTTGTATCTCCCTGTTGGTATAGTTTATAGGTTAATTCGTCATCTAGCGGAATATAGTCAATATCAATATCTACACCATGATTAACTTTTATCAGACTAAGAGCTGTTTTTAAAATACTCAGGGTTTTTAAACCCAGAAAATCCATTTTAATTACACCAGCCTCTTCAATAGAGTTTCCCTCAATTTGAGTAAGCCAAAGGTTAGATTCTTTGGATGTTGCAACCGGCAGTAAATCTGTTAAATCTTTAGGCGCAATAATTATGGCAGAAGCATGAATACCTGTGTTACGAACCGAGCCCTCCAATATTTCTGCCTCATGCAGTATTTTACTTTGCAAATCACTGCCGTTATATATGTCTCTTAGCTTTTTTACATTTTCAAAATCATCTGGCAATAGTTGTTCTTTTTCTTCTAATGATTTTTCACCATTTTTAGCTTCTTTGATGCTAAAAGGGGCATGCAATAAGCGCTTTAGGTTAATGCCAGGTTTTTCAGGAACTAATTTAGAAATTGCCCTGCTTTCTGTAAGTGGTAAATCCATAACCCTCGCTACATCTGCAATACTCGATTTTGCAGCCATGGTACCATAAGTAATAATTTGTGCTACCTGGTTTTTACCATATTTCTGTACCACATAATCAATTACTTTTTGCCGGCCTTCATCATCAAAATCTGTATCTATATCTGGCATGCTTTTGCGCTCCGGATTTAGAAACCTTTCAAAAAGCAGGTTGTACTTTATTGGGTCAATATTGGTAATGCCAATACAATATGCTACTACACTACCTGCTGCTGAACCACGGCCCGGACCTATAAATACGCCCATTTCTCTTCCTGCTTTGATAAAATCACCCACTATTAAAAAGTAACCGGCAAAGCCCATTTCTCTTATAACACCCAGCTCAAAATTGATGCGTTCCTCTGTTTCTGGTGTAAATATTTTATACCTTTCTTTGGCGCCAGCCCATGTAAGGCTTTCTAAATATTCATCCTGCGATTTAAAATTGGATGGCACCACAAAATGTGGCAGTAAAATATCTCTTTTTAAATCAAGCAAATCTACTTTATCCACTATTTCGTTGGTGTTATCAATAGCTTCGGGTATGTCATCAAATACCTTTGCCATTTCTTCACCGGTTTTTAAATAAAACTGATCGTTGGGAAATGCAAAACGCTTGTTTTTTATCATTACATCGTCATCTGCAGTCTCACTCCATTTTGGGGTAGATTGCTTTTCGCCTGTATTAATGCATAACAAAATATCATGTGCATTGCTATCTTTTTGATCAACATAATGGCTATCATTACTGGCAATTACTTTTACATTGTATTTTTTTGCAAACTTTAATAATATAATGTTCACTTTATCCTGATCGGGAATGCCATGCCGTTGAAGTTCTACATAATAATCTTCCTGAAAAATATTAAGCCACCATTTAAATTCATTTTCACCTTCGGCCTCACCTTTTTTTAAAATGGTTTGCGGTACCAATGCACCGAGGCAACAGGTTGTTGCAATCAGTCCTTCATGGTATTTGTGTATTAATTCTTTATCAATACGAGGGTATTTACTATACATGCCCTCTATAAATCCAAGAGAAGTAAGCTTTACCAAATTTTTATACCCCAAATCGTTTTTAGCCAATAAAATCTGGTGATTACGGGGATCTTTTTCTTCTTTGCTAAAGGTTTTTCTGTGCCTGTCTGTTGTAATATAAAATTCACAACCTACAATAGGCTTAACTTTTAGGCTTCCATCGTCATTTTTATTGTAGCTTTTATAAGCTTCTTTTACAAATTCAAAAGCTCCAAACATATTACCATGATCGCTTATGGCAAGTGCTGGCATATTATTAGCAATAGCCTTTTTATATAGATTACCAATAGATGCAGCTCCATCTAGCAAGGAGAATTGTGTGTGTACGTGTAAATGAGAAAATTTCATGCAATAACCTCTTTGGGTAATGTTTTGTTTTGACTAAAATTTTTGGAAAAAGCAAACTTACAACTGTTGATATTGTTTTTTTATTTTTATACTGCTTTATACTGCTTAACTTAATTTTTAATGATTAACATCATAATTTGTTAAAATAAATAATGCAATTGTTAGTGAATGAATAAAATAAATACCTTTTTTGAAATATGAAAGTTAACTTCGCAAATCGTTTTTTTAAGCGTAGCACAAGAACATAAGTTAGTATCAACTTACTGGCATTTTAGCTAATATAGAATGAATTAAGGCTTTTGCCTAAACTGTTTTTTTAACCTAAACGAAGTTTGAACGTATGAAGTGTTTTAATTTTATAGCTACTATCATAGCGATTAATTCCTCATTTTTTAACGTAGTTACTGCCCAAACCAATATTAATTTAGAACAGGTTAACAAAAAAACTAAACCAGTTACTCTGCCCAGGTTTATAGATGACATTGAAATAAAACTTACTGCGAATAAATCGGTAATTAATACCATTACGGAAACAACCCCTATTATTACAACCCCAATAATAATTACCTCAAACAACAATATAGCTTCCCTGTTTATAGAAAAGTGTAGTGCTTTGCAATTTAAATATGCAATATTGATGAATAGAACAGTGGAGACAATTACTAACAATAAGTTATTTAGTTTTATTGATGAATGGTGGGGCACCCCATACAAATACGGTGGAACCGATAAAGTTGGTATAGATTGTAGTGCATTTAGTGGAAAACTTTTAGCAACTATTTACAATGTATCAATACCTAGAACTGCAATTGAACAATACCAACTATGTGAAAAAATAGCTGTTGAAGATTTACTGGAAGGTGATCTTGTTTTTTTTAATACTAATGGTAGTATAAGTCATGTTGGTGTGTACCTGGGCAATCATCAGTTTGTACATAGCAGCGTACAAGCAGGAGTAACTATTAGCAGCATGCTGGATGGTTATTACAATAAAAAATTTATCGGTTGCGGTAGATTGCTGCATTAATAGTTTGAGGTTATTATCCATACCAGGTTACAATTATATCTTTCAATAATTTTTCTGCTTTAAAATATTTTAGATTGAAGAATAATAATCAATCAAACTATATATAACAAGTATAGTGGCATTAGTTCTTATTTTTGATGGTAAGATATTTTTTAGAAAATTAGTTATTACCGATTTCTGAGTGAAAATTTAAATGTATATTACTCTTTACTATACATTGATAAAATTAAAACCAATTGCTCATTTTAAATAACACGTATGAAAAAAATCTACCTCTCTTTGTTTCTTTGTATTTCAATTTTAGCTGCAATTGCCCAGCCAACCGCAGCTCCTGCACCAGGTTATTTTTGGGTAAAAACTGGCAGTGCAGAATATTATTCTTTTTTAGTAAGCACTTTGCCAAATATTACAAGTGGCAGTACAAGTTTTGGTTTATTGGATATTGACCCCACAGATTGCTCTACCAACTGTGGCGGTAGCTGTGATGGTATTAAAACTTATGCAGTTTCATTATTTGGTGTAAGTAATACCATACCTATAGGTACTAGTACCAATTGTGAACAAAGGGCAATTAAAATAATTCAATGGCCTAACGATTTTTTAGATGCCGGTGTAACCAATGGTGCAATTTCCGGCAAAGTAAATTTACCCACTAGTGCAAAAGTAACAATGAAAAAATCTATAGCGCCTAATACGCCGGGATGCGGAGCAGGATCTGTTAATAATAAAGGCAAAATTTTTGGTGGAAATGGCCCGGGGAATTCAACTAAAGTAAATGTTGTATGCAATTACGATGTTAGCTGGCGTTCTTCTGCCTTTGGTGGAATAATTTCTGGTAGCAAAAACTGGACTCAAAACGGTAGTTTTACAGCTGAAGAACCTGGCAGTGGCCTCTTCTCCGCTTATGCAAATTGGACTGCTACAGATTTTGGAAATACTATTGCACTCGATAGTGTTTACAATATACCTGTAGCAAGTATTAGCCAAACAGGTGGAAGTTTTGAAATTGTTGTTACATCAACGCCAACAATATCTGTAACAAGAGAATTCGGTAATGCAGATGGCTTTGCAGAATCTGAACCTGGAATGGAAGGTTTAGCAGATTATAGAGTAAGTTATGATATTTGGGAAATTCAGCAGAATTTACCATTACGACTGGCAGATTTTACAGTAAAACTTATTGCAGTAAATAAAGTGCATTTAAGTTGGATAAACTTTACAGAGTTTAATAATGATAGATATATTGTTGAGAGAAGTTATGATGGACGAAATTGGCAAGCAGCGGGCACTGTTGTTGCAATTGAAAATGCATTAGGTAGCAAGGCAGCTTACTCTTTTGTTGATAACAATTTTACTACAGCAGAAAAAAATATTTTTTACAGGCTTAAGCTGGTTGAAAAAGATGGAACAATCATTTACTCTTATCAGCTATTACTACGCAATGGTAAGCAAACTAAATTATCATTGCTACCAACGGGTAATAACAATGAATACCGATTAATTTCCAGTAACAATGGTAAACATTTGGTAAGTGTAATAAATTTTGCAGGTCAGGTAGTAAAGCAACTCAACTTATCAAATAATAGCAACAATAGTTCCATTTACCTGGGAGGTATATCATCTGGTGTTTATACCATTATGATTCAAAATGAATTAGAGAGGGAAACAAGCAGAATTTTAATTCAATAATACTTATAATGTAATTAGTAGAGCATTTTTTTTAGATTAAATAAAAATGGTTTTAATATTGACTATTAAAACCATTTTTATTTTTGTATAAATTTATATATACTTAGCTTGTTTTTTTGCTTGCTTTATAACGTTTGTCTGGCGTACCATCTTTTTTTAATGGTACGGCTGCAGGAGCTGATGCTTTGTTTGCTTTAAATCTTTTATCAAGTGTGCCATCTGCTTTCTTAGGGCCAGTTGTAGCTGTTTCAACCTGCTTAGTTTTTTCAACCACAACAGTTGTAACTTCTTTTTTTACAGGGGCTTTTTTAGGAGTTTGCTGAGCAGTAGCTGTTCCTGCAATACCAGCCATCAAACAAATTGCAATCAATAGTTTTTTCATTTTTTCTGTTTTTTTGAATGAGCATGTAAATTAATACTTAATTTATTTTTTAATGTTAGCCGTTGGATAATAGGGCTATTATAATTGTTAATTAATGTAAATTAAATAATTTTCCTAAAAGAATATATTTTGCGAAATAGTTTAATTGAACTACAATGATTGTATATTTAATCCCGATATGAAAATAGAAACATTAAACAAAGATTTTGGAATTGAAGGTAGTGTTAGTTTTGAAACTGGTGTTGGAGGCCTTCCTTTTTTAACTATTAATAATCAATATTGCGCTGCCAGTATTTCTTTATATGGGGCACAAATAGTAAGTTATATTCCTAATAAGCAGCAAGATGTTTTATGGGTAAGCAGTAAATCTTTGTTTGAAGAAGGCAAAGCAATAAGGGGCGGTATCCCAATATGTTTTCCATGGTTTGGCCCACATACAACAGACAAAACAAAGCCCCAGCATGGTTTTGCCAGAATTACTACCTGGCAGGTAGATAAAGTAGAACAGTTACAACATGGGGCAACGAACATTGTATTAAGTATTCAACAAACTGAAAGCACATTGGCTTTATGGCCTTATGCCTTTAAAGCTGTTGCAAATTTTATAATTGGTAATACTTTAGAAGTTATATTTTCAGTTACTAATATGGATGCTAAGCAATTTGCTTATTCGGATGCCTTACATACTTATTTTAATATCAGCGATATTACCAATATACAACTGGAAGGTTTTGACAATGCTACATTTTACGAGGCTTTTGGAAATGAATTAATTCAGCAGGAAAAATGTAAGCTAAACATTGGCATTGAAAATAACCGCCGGTATGTAAATCATTATGCAACTGCGGTTATAAATGATGCTGCATTTAATAGAAGCATAACCGCAAAAAAAGCTGGTAGTAAAGTAACAGTTGTATGGAATCCCGGGCCTGAAACTACTCTAAAAATAAGTGATATGGAGCCGGAAGGCTATCGTACTTTTATTTGTGCAGAACCTGCTAATGCCTACCAGGATATTGATATGATAGAACTGGAACCGGGAGAAAGTTTTAGTTTATCAACGATAATTTCGGTTGCCTGATATTTCAGTTTAAATAAAAGGAGATTATTGTAATTACTCAAATAATTCCCATTTACTTTTTGGCCGCCTGCTTTCCCACCATTTAAATTTATTGAGGTACTTCTTGTCATTTGGTATTTGCCGGATAGGGTAGAGGGTACCATCTACATCATTGATAAATTTTACTTTATTTACAGCCTTATCTACGAAATAAACATCAATTACATCGCCTTTGCACCTATTCATTCCTGTAAATGCACTATCATCATCTTGTGGGTAAAAAACACTTTCTGCAGGCGAACCTTTAATTCTCATATAATCTAACGCACCATCCTTAAAATATCCATTTAAAGTACGTCCACCCATTTGGTTATACATATTGGGGTTAATTTCGTTAATTAAAATGCCATTATCGTAAACATATACCCTCTGTATTTTTTTATTTTTAGTATACAGATGTATGGTATCTCCACTTATTTGCGATTTGTTACTAAATACTAATGGATCTTTAAACATTCTAAACACCGAATCTTCTGAGGTATAGTATAAACTGTCACATACAGCCTGCAAAGAATCGTTGAAAATTTTTACATGATGGAATGCTAAAAAAAATCTGATGGTACTATCTGCAGATAAAATGACAGTGGTATCTTTTTTCAACTTATTTACATCGGTATCCAATTTTTTAATAGCAGTATCCTGATAGTTTATCTTCTGTTGGGCAGTATCATATAAAAGCTTAGCGTCTTTATTTAAACTATCACCATTATATATTTTAATTGAGTCGCCCTCTTGTAAGGTTAGTATTTTAGATGTATCAGTTAGTATTTTACCTGTGATAACCTTACTTGTATCTGTAGAAATTTTGATGCCTTTTTCGTTGATAATTGTTGTCTTTTTTAAAGTATCACTACTCAGTAAAACTTTACCGCCTTTTAAATCTCTTTTAGCTACTCCGGAAAATAGGGTATCAGCAGATATAAATGTACTATCATTTCCTTCGCCTTTAAATATGAGCACTGGTTTACGGGTTGCTAAAAATGAATTATCTTTTTTATTTAAAAAAATTTGGTTGCCTACTATTGTATAGCCATTTACACTATCTTTTATTACCGCATTACCTTCCAATTGAGCTATGCCTATTTTTTCATCGTAAGCGCTGTTATCTGCCACATAAGTTCTTGTACTATCTTTAAACACAGTACGATAACCAAAAAAAGCTTTCCCATTTTTTAAATCGTATGTGCCGCTTTTGGTATAAATATCTCCACCCTCTTTGCTTTTAACATGGGTTTCAGTAATAAAAGTTACTACCTGGGTTTGTGTATTGTACAATAAACTATCGCTACTTATATCATATTTAGGATCTGTAAGCCTAACATTTTTTTTGAAGTAAACATCATGCGTATTTGCGTAATAAACACCTTCTAAGCTAAAAAGTGTTGTTTTGCCATTTACAACTTTTCCGCCATTTTGGTATTTACCAATATTGGTTTTTAAGTCATATTCTAATTCCTGGGTAAATAAGGTGCCTTTTTTATCAGAAAGTTTTACATCTTTTTTTAAATAGGCTATGCGGTTTGCCCCAATATACTTAAGGTATTGGGCATAAGTATTAATGCTATCATTTTGGTTTATATGTACATTGCCAAAAGATTCCATCACCTTTGTCAGTTCGTTTATTGCAGCGCTATCACAACTAAAAACAGTTAGTCCTTCTTTCATTTTAACATCACCTGCAATGGTTTGAAAACGATTAAGGCTATCTATAATAATTTTACGAAGACTATTACCCTGTATAATTTGAACTTCCCGTAAGGTATCTGCTAACGGACTGGAATTTGGAGCAATATTTTGTGCAATTGATACTAATTGTAAACCTATCGCCAAAAAGCAACACAGGTAAAACTTAAACATAACAGATAGTTTCAATTGTAACAGTTTAATAAAGTGCAATTTCAATACTAAAAAATTAATGAAATCATAATCTTATGCAAAAGCCATACTAATATTTAAAATAGACTAAGGAGAAGAATGTTAACCATATCAACTAGTTCAAAAAAACTTTATAGCGTGTAAGTAGGTTACATAAGTTTATTTAATGAGGTAGGGTGCATTAACAGTATCTGGCAACGGAACCATTAATGGACTAGTTCTATCTTTTTTTCCAAAAACAGATATGTTTACGTAGCGTTTTGGATGCGTTCGTATATCATCTAGTAATAAATTTATTTTATTAGATGTTGCATTAAGATTGTTGTAGAGTTTTGTGTCATTTAATAATAGTCCCATCGATCCTTTATCGCTGTTTACTTTTGCTATGGTATTTTTTAATTCACTTACAGTGGCATTAAGTTCAGTTAAAGTTTTATCTATTTCAAGTTTTGCAAATTTATTGCTAGCTGTTTCAACGTTGGTCATTGTTTGGGTAAGCTTTTCATTATTATTTTTTAAGGCCCCGGTAAATGAACTCACATTATCGAGCGTTTTTGCCAACGAACCTGTTTGTGTGTTAAGTAATGAATTGAGAGAGGCTGATGATACTACAAGAGATGCAGTTGTTTTATTCAGGTTTTCAATCGTTCCCTGTATATTATTTTTTGCTGTAGGATCAAATACATTTGTAATAGTTGTTAATACAGAATCTAGGGATTTAACTGCATGGGTTACCTGGTACAAAACCGGATCTAACTTCTTCATTGCATCGCCTACAATATCTCCTGAACTTTGCGTTTGAATAGAATCGCCATCATTTTTAAAACTATTAACATTATAGCCTAATTTTATTTCGAGCTTTACTGTTCCTAATAAAGATGTATTAATAATAGCATAAGAATCATCTGGTATGTTTACATCATCTTTCATATTAATGGTAACAGCAATTTTTCGCATGTCTTTACCTCCATCAATTTTATAAACATTACCTACATCTTTGCCATTTATTGTTACAGTATTGCTAGTGACTAGTCCTTGAATTTCTGAAAAAGTAGCCACATAGCGAACGTTTTTTCCACTAAAAGTTTTACCTTTTAAAAAATTAAAACCTAGTATCAGTAATACAATTGATATAGCTGTAAGTGACCCTACCTTAGTTTCATTAGAAATTTTCATTCGTACTAAAATTGTTATTCAACAAAAATAAGGTTTATACCAACGCCATATTGTAAATGAGGCAATCCCTTTGTATTTAGTACAAAGTATTTTAACCTATTACCAAAAATAAGATTATAGAACCTGCAATACAGAATTTCATTTAAATAGCTAAATGGAATTTAAAGATTCAGATAATACGATTGTACATCTTTAAAATAGGTATTATTTATTTTTGGAAAAAAGAATGACACCATTTTTTTTTGAATCGGCAGAAATCCTCACTTCAGTTCTTTGATTTCCTTCAGTTAGTATCATTAAAGCTGTATTTGGAGGTATTTCACCTACGTTTTCCGCATATATCAGCAGTTCGTTTTCTGTGTTGCCGGTTTCTGTTGTTAAATTTAAAGTTAATGGCTTATCAGTAAGCTTTTTGCTTTCAACTATCAATTTACCGTTGTAATAAACAGAAATAATATCACCATCAATATCCCCATCATCGTATAAATCAATTTTAAAATTTGGCTGGCTTACTACTATCTTTTTTAGAACATTATTAGCTCTGCCAGAAATTTTTTGGGCTGTAGCTTCCTCTAGTACTTTTTTCTCTTCTTTATTTATAGTTGGCGATGTTGTAGTTGCAGGTACCGGAGTAGAATTGTTATTATCAATTTGCTCTTTATAGCGCTTTACAGCGGTGGCAATGCTTTCTGCAAGTTCTTGTTGCCCTTTTTCACTGTTAAGATAGCGCTCATCATCGTGATTGCTAATAAAACCAGTTTCTATAAGTATGGCAGGCATATTTGTGGCTTGTAACACCCATATCCCTTTTTGGCGCTGGTTAATACCAAGTGCATTTCTATCAGTTTTATCTATTTCTTCATCTACCAGCGAGGCTAACCTGATACTCTTTTTTTGATACCTGTCTGCATGTACCTTGGCCATCATTCTAAATTCCGGAGCACTAAAGTCTATATTGTTATAGCTACTATCACTGCTTGTTTCTATGTTCATTTCTTCTTCACTACTCATTAAAGCTTGAAATTTTACACTTGTTTTGTGAGCTGCAAATAGCCAAATGCTAGTGCCAGTGCGTTGGCTGCCAATTTTATAATAATTATAAACCGGTACGGTTACCGTATATGGGGTTGATGTTTTTTTTCTCTTTTTACCCTTACCAGTTGTTTTTACACGGTACCTTGTTTCTTTACGGGTACCAGTTTGAGTTCTACCAGTTTTTAACTCAACGGCATCTGCATGTATGCAAATAAAAAGATCACCACGATTATCATTGGCAATATTTGCTTTTTCTGGAGGGGATTGAAAAATATCTGTAGTTCTTGTAGGTACAACTTTTACATCAGGCAGTTGTTTTTTTAATTCTGCAACTAATTTATTACTAATTGCCAGCGTAATATTTTTTTCATAAGAGCCCAACCCACCCTCATAACCTCCATAAGCACCATAATCTTTGCCTCCATGCCCTGCATCTACAATAATTGTTTTAATAGATTTTGCATTTTGCCCAAACAAAGAAAAAGAAGAGAGTAAAAATAATAACTGTACAAAAGCAAATACATTTTTTTTTACTAATACCATATTTACAAAAAATTTACAGAGTTTTTTTTAAATTATTATAAGTTTTCATTCACAACTTGTTGTGCCTAATATCTTTATTTTTGCTTTACAACTGTAATGATCTACACTCACAAAGGTAAGGCAAAATATATTTCAGCATTCACTGCTATGATGGTGGTTATAAGTGTATCAATGGGAACCTCTAAAAGCCTCGCATTTAATGCAATCTTTCTCAAAACTTTAACCTCAGATACTGTACCTGCTAAGTCAAAAAAATTATCCAATAGCCTGATAATAAAAAAATCAACTTCCCCTTTATTAAAAAAAGATACTGCTAAAACCAATTTTATTGTGGTAAAAGATACCACTGTTATGGTAAGTAACACTACCTTAAATGACTCGTTAAGTAAATTGTATAATAAAGGTAATACGCCAGATACCGGTATTATTACCCAATCTCAAAAAATAGATTCTTTTGATGTAAAAATCTCTAAAGATTCTTTAAGTGCGCCTGTAGTTTATCATGCAGACGATTCGATGGTACTAGATGTACCTACAGATAAAATTATACTTTATGGAAAAAAAACCAGTGTTAAATATGAGGATAATGAATTAATTGCACCCGGTATTACGTTTGATCAACGCACCAGCATGGTGACTGCCTTTTTTAAAAAAGACAGTACAGGTAAAGTAATATCTGCACCAGCATTTAAGCAAAAGGATATGCTAACGGTAAGTGATAGTATCAGTTTTAATATGAAAACAGCCAAAGGGCTTACCAAAGGAACTTATACACAGCAAGGCGAAATGTATATTTATGGTGAGAAGATGAAAAAAATAGATGCTAATGTTTTCTATGCTTACCGGGCAAGGCTTACCACTTGTAATCTTGATACACCGCATTTTGCATTTATTAGTAAAAAAATAAAGTTTATCAATAATAAATTTGCGGTTACAGGGCCAGTTCATCCTGAGTTTGAAGGCATACCCATACCATTAATTATTCCTTTTGGAATTTATCCACTTTCGCAAGGAAGGCACTCTGGCCTGATAGCCCCGGCATTTACTGCTAACGATCAATTTGGTATAGCGCTGGATGGACTTGGTTATTACAAAGTATTGAGCGATAATTTTGATATTACTGCCAGGGGTACATTTTATTCTTATGGTGGCTGGACAGCTCAATTGGCGCCAAGGTATTATAAGCGATACCATTTTAGAGGTGATTTTGTATTTGATGTTCAGCGAACTAAATTTAATTTTAAAGGAGATCCTGATTTTAGTGTGAGAAACTCTTTTAACATAAGGTGGACACATAGTTCTGATAGCAAAGCGAGGCCTGGAGTTACTTTTAGTGCAAATGTAAATGCTGGTAGCAGTAAGTTTAATATATCTACTCCTAACAGCCCGGCTCGCAATTTCCAAAATATACTTACCTCTACCATTAATTATAGTAAAGTATGGAAAGATTTTAATATGTCAATGGTAGCTAATCACTCTCAAAATACTAACCTAAACACCATTAATGTTACTTTACCAGATTTGAGCTTTAACCTTAATACTCTGTATCCGTTTAGAAAAAAAGAATCTATCGGAGCGTTAAAATGGTACGAAAATATTGGTGTGGCATTAAATTCTAACGTAAAAAGTCTCACCAATTTTTCTGATGATACTTCCGTAAATAGGAATCCAATAGGAATTCAAGCCATTAATAATTTGCAATGGGGTGGTATTCATAATGTGCCCATCACTTTATCCTTGCCTGCAATTGGTGCATTTCAGGTATCGCCAGGGGTATCATATTCAGAGCGTTGGTATCAACAGAAATTAGTGCAAAATTGGAATGAAACCTCTAAAAGAGTAGATTCATCTGTAAGTAAGGGTTTTTATTCGGCAAGGCAAATGGCTTTTAGCCTTGGGGTATCATCCAGAATATTTGGTATGTTTGGCTTTGGTAAAAATTCTCATATTAAAGCCATCCGGCACGAAATTAGGCCTCAGTTAAGTGCAAGCTATACACCTGACATGAACAGGCGATTTTATTATGATACACAGATTGATACAACTGGAAGAAAAAACAGGTATTCAGTTTTTAGCAATAATACTATTGCTTCTCCTTTTGGTGAAGGGCAGTTTGGAGGGCTAAGTTTTAGTGTAGATAATATTTTGCAGATGAAGGTGAAAGATAAAAATGATACAAGTGCAGAAGCAACAAAAAAAGTAACTCTGCTCGATGGACTTAGTTTGGGAGGTAGTTATAATTTTTTAGCAGATTCTTTTCAGCTTACTTACTTAAACATAAGTGCCAGAACTAATTTGTTCGAAAAACTAAATATTACTGCAAGTGCTACGCTCGATCCTTATCAAAATGATTCACTTGGTGGCAGGGTAAATAAATTAGTTTGGAAAGATAAAATACTCACATTAGGAAGGATAACAGGCGGAAATATTTCAATTTCTAGCCAGTTTCAAGGTGGGGATTCAAAAAAAGCATCCGATAAAAAGAAAAAATTAAGTAATTCTATTAATCCTTATACAGGTATCCCTTTAACTGAAGAGCAGGCTGAGGCAGCCTACATCTCCAATAATCCGGCAGAATTTGCAGATTTTAGTATTCCATGGTCGGTTAATTTTGGTTACTCATTACGAATACAATCTGAATTTAATAGAATAAGAAAAGCATTCGGCTTAGCGCTTAGCTCAGATATTAATTTAAGTGGTACACTTACACTCAGTCCAAAATGGCAAATCGGTTTTAATGGTATTTATAATTTTACTGCAAAGCAATTGGGCTTAATGTCATTTTCTATTTCGAGAGAAATGCATTGCTGGCAAATGTCTATTAATGTTACACCAGTTGGCAGAAACAGGTTTTTTAGCTTAATGATTAGTCCTAAATCGGCGCTGCTTAGAGATATTAAGGTTAATAGAACTCGAAATTTCTTTGATTTGTAAATAGAAGCTACAGGTTTATATTTTAAACCACAAAAACGGCGATTAACAAACAAAAAGCCCAAACTAATAATAGTCCGGGCTTTTTGTTTTTAATTAGTTTCACCAATTATTTTATCCAATTGTACTGATATTCTAATTGTGCTTTTGATCCTCGTCCTGCAATTCTTCTAAATCTTTCTGGTAATCCCATTAAATAATCCCGGGCTTTTTCTCCACCGTCAGTAAGGCCGGTAACATTACTTATGTTCCATTCCTTAATGAGCGATTCTAGTATGTTGGTGTAATCGTGGCTTGTATATACACCTAGCCGCTGGGCTGCATCACTAAAATGAGAAAAGGTTTCACCAATTTTTTGTCCGGCCTGTCTAAGAAAATGTGCAGGCATTACAATTTTTTTACGCATCATATCTTCAAAGGCCAGCATCATTTCACTAGCATCAATTTCAAAAATGCTTGCTATAAAGCTTTTATATGCAGCAGCATGCCGTGCTTCATCAGAAGATATAACACCGCAAATTTTTGCCAGTCTGTCGCAGCCATATTGTTTGGCCATTGTTGCCGTTCTCCTATGAGATACGTTGGTAGCCATTTCCTGAAATGATGTGTAAACAAAATTCTTATATGGATCCTGACCTGTGCCAATATCAAATCCGTCTGCTATTAAATATTGCGTACTTATTTCCATTTGCTTCATATTTACCCTGCCAGAGAGGTATAGGTATTTATTAAGCAAATCGCCGTGCCTGTTCTCTTCGGCCGTCCACATACGAACCCATTTACACCATCCTTGTGGTTCCATTTGTGTAATGCCATCTACATCTAACAACCATCCCTGGTAGGTTGGTAAAGCTTCTTCTGTAATAACATCTCCAATTAACACCGCCATATAATCATAAGGTAACTCTTTGCTTTGCAAGCGCAATTCTTTAATTTCTTCCTCAAAGTTTTCACTTGTGCTATCGGGCAATAGATCACCTGGTTGCCAATTTGTATCAATATTTTTCAAATATTCTGCTACTATTGAGTCCATCGATTGAGCAAGAAAACGCATTACCTCAACTCTTTTATAATTTGTATCTGTCATAATAATAAAAAATCAAAACTTTTGTGTACTCATTTAATTGATGCCTAACTATAGTTTAAACACAAAGTAAAACCTTTTACATGCTAAAATGTGCAACTAATAAATAGAATGGATAAAACGTTTGTTAAGCACTCATTGTTTATAAGAAGTAGTTTTATTTAGGTAAAGGGAAAACTAAATGCCATATTTTCTTTTTATATCCCGGTCATTTTCCCGCTCTTTAATAGTTTCTCTCTTATCGTAAATTTTCTTTCCTTTTCCTAAGCCAATTTCCATTTTAAAAAATCCTTTATCAGTTAAAAAAATTTTTAATGGAATAATTGAGTACCCTTTTTCTTTGGTTTTTGCTTCTAATTTTTTTAACTCTCTTTTGTTAAGTAGTAATTTTCTTTCCTGCATTGGCTGATGGTTGTTATAGGTGCCATAAGCATATTCTGATATGTGCAAACTTTTCACAAATAATTCCCCCTTATCAAAATAGCAATAACTATCATTAAAGCTGGCTTTACCACTTCTCAAACTTTTTATTTCTGTACCGGCCAGTACAAGACCAGCAATGTATTTATCCTCAAAAAAATATTCATGATATGCTTTTCGGTTACTAATTTCCATTTTTTAAAAAATAAACAATTCAGTTAGCGTTAAAGTTAACTGCAATTAAACCCAGCTTACGTAGCAGAAATTGTTAATAGAACTCCAAAAGCAGCTAATACCGGACTTTGAGTAGAATTTTTGGCCGACAGTTTAGAAACTAAATTTAGGTCAAAAAAAATGCAAAAGCCTGTGTTGGGGCAATTGTAGCAGGTGCATTTCAAATTGTCGCTTCCGATTTCGGTTGGTGGCCTCACCAACCACCATGCACTGCATCAATTTAAAATCCATCCCTTGTAATTTGTTATAAATTTCTATTGTGTAATATGGGTTAAAAATAAAATTTGTGAAATATTAATTTTTAAACAGCTCCAAAATGGTGGCTATTTTTTCTTTCAATTCTTTTCTTGGTACTATAAAATCAAGAAAACCATGTTCTAATAAAAATTCGCTTCTTTGAAAACCTTCCGGCAAATCTTTTTTAATAGTTTCTTTAATTACACGTGGCCCGGCAAAACCGATAAGGGCTTGTGGTTCGCCGCAAATTATATCTCCCAGCATGGCAAAAGAAGCGGTTGTACCACCAAAAGTAGGATCAGTACAAAGTGATATATAAGGCACTTTAGCATCTGATAATTGAGATAATTTTGCAGATGTTTTTGCTAATTGCATTAACGAAAATGCACTTTCCATCATTCTGGCACCGCCACTTTTATTGATAATCATGAATGGAATTCGATGTTTTACACAATAATCACATGCCCGGCTTATTTTTTCTCCCATTACACTTCCAAGGCTACCGCCAATAAATTCAAAGTCCATGCAGGCAATTACTAAATCCAGTTGATTTACTTTGCCATGTGCCACGGTTATAGAATCGTGAATTTCCGTTTTAGCATACGTTTCTTCCAGTCTTTTTTTATAAGGTTTAAGATCTACAAAGTTGAGATAATCTTTTGATACCACATTTTCAAAAAGCTCTTCATATTCTCCACCATCAAACAGAATAAAAAAATATTCATCACTGCCAATTCTGTGATGATAGCTACACTGTGGGCATACAGATAGATTTTCCCGTAACTCCGTAATAGTGCAGGTATGCTTACAAGATGGGCATTTAGACCATAATCCTTCAGGGGCATCTGCTTTATCCTTTGTTTCAGTTAGTATGCCCTTTTTTTTTCGTTTAAACCATCCAGAAGCTGCTTTATTTGTAGCATTTATATCATTTGTTTGGCTTGCTAAGCCAAGATAATCCTCAAAATCTTCTTCTTTTGCCATGCTTGCAGTTTAAGTAATCAACAATAAAAATATGCTAATATTAAAATAGTATATAGCATATTATAAAATAATAAAAAGGAATAAATAACAAGTTTTGCATTTATTCCTTTTTATTAAAGATTAAGCATTTCTGTTGATACAGTTTAAATCATCAAAAGCTGTTTCTAATCTTTTAATGAATGTTTCCTGCCCTTTGCGCAACCATACACGAGGATCATAATTCTTTTTGTTTGGCTTATCGGCTCCATCCGGATTTCCTAACTGGCCTTGGAGATAGGCTTCATATTTTTTGTAGTTTTCTAAAATTCCTTCCCAAAAAGCCCATTGCAAATCGGTATCAATGTTCATTTTAATAGCTCCATATCCAATTGCTTCTCTTATTTGATGCTGTGGAGATCCGCTACCACCGTGAAATACAAAATAAACTGGCTTTGGACCTGTTTTTAATTCTTTTTCAATAAATAGCTGACTGTTATTTAAAATTTCCGGACGAAGCTCTACATTGCCTGGTTTGTAAACACCATGTACATTACCAAACGCAGCAGCGACGGTAAACATATCGCCTACTTTTTTTAATTCAGTGTAAGAATAAGCAACATGTTGGGGTTGGGTGTACATTTTATCATTTTCTACATCGCTGTTATCCACACCATCTTCTTCTCCTCCTGTAACACCTAATTCTATTTCAATACTCATGCCCAACGGAGCCATTCTTTTATAAAATTCTACTGAGGTTTGTATATTTTCTTCAATTGGCTCTTCACTTAAATCCAGCATGTGTGAGCTAAATAATGGCTGTCCTTTTTCTTTATAAAACTGTTCTCCTGCCTCTATTAAACTGCTTACCCATGGCAACCATTTTTTTGCAGCATGGTCTGTATGTAAAATTACAGGTACACCATAATGTTTTGCTACATTATGTATATGCAACGCACCTGAAATACCACCAGCAATGTTAGCCTGAAGTTTATCATTCGGCATTCCTTTACCAGCCAAAAATTGAGCTCCTCCATTGCTAAATTGAATTATTACAGGAGAGTTTACTTTAGCTGCTGCTTCTAAAACAGCATTGATAGTATCTGTACCAATACAGTTTACAGCAGGCATTGCAAATTTATTGTCTTTAGCATCGTTGTAAAGGGCCTGCAGTTCAGCGCCATGTAATACACCTGGTTTATATTTACTCATGTTTTAAAAATTTTGATGCAAAAATAAGTGAAATATACTTTCTTAAAAATGTATTTTAATCAGAAAAATACCTGATTTATTTCAGTTTTATAACAACAACAGGCCGTACTTTAGAAAGTATCTAAGGAATTTAAACAATGATATGTTTTAATTCTAAAATAAAATAGGAGAGAAAAATAGAAGAGGAGGGGGGTATAATGCAAGAACTTCCACAGTGTCTAGTTTTCATAGTCTGTGGAAGTAAGTTTTGCGAACATACCTTTCGGAGGGTTCTGGGATCATTAAAAACGTTGAGGGGTTTCCTCGCCAGAAATATTATTTCTGGTTTTTCAGTGTGTTGATCTTTTCTGTGCCATCATCGCTTTTTATAGCATAGGCTTAGGATATTGTACTCTAAATGGTTTTTGAGCTATCATCGCTTTTTACAGCATAAACTCAGGACATTGAATTTGGTTTTTTGGGTCATCGTCGCTTTTTACAGCATAGTCCCAGGATTTGGTTTTCGGCTTTCTTTAGAAATTGGATTTGGTAGTTTTCAAAGGAAATCGGTATTGTTTTCTTTTGTTTGGAAACTTATTTAATAACGGTATTTTGTGATTTTTATTGCAAAAAGAATTTAAAAAGAAGTTGACTGATATTGGATTTTTTCAGCTTTTATAAAGTTTCTGGATAGAAATCTATGCTGGTTAATCTGGATGTTGGATTTGGATAGATTGATAATAAATACCAATCAACTTCTGATACAAAGGTGAATATAAATAGTTGATTTAGCACAGCGGTTTTACTTTATTTTACAGATTCGGTATTTACCGTACGGTACGTATTTATACTATAAATAAATACTCGTATCCTATTTATATTTTACCATTTTAGGCACATACTTCGCCAATGAATATTGCTGCGGCCTCCAATAAAAAGTGCTCGAAAATTTCAACAGAATCCGATAAAAATCAAGCCAAACTAGCGTTGGTAGGGCAGGCTTGATTTTTTTTACTTTTTTGCATTAACCTGTCCCGAAAAAATCGGGAGGCAAAAAAGTAAAGCGAGTCTAATTCAATACTTACAAGGCTTTGCCAACTAAGAACTTAATCCTATACTATTTTAGTTGTTAGCAAATGTATTTTTTGCTAACACTTAAAATATTGTTGATTTAAACACAGTTTTTGCAGTTGAAAATCTACTTCGGCTTGTAACTATAAAACCTTGGTTAAAAGAAAAGCTAGTTCCACACTTCATTAACAAATCATCCTGATTACTATTTCTAAAGTACATTTTTAGAGAAGTTAGCTTATCATTTCTGGCAACTTTTTTTCTTTTTGATAGTTAATATATTGCGAATGAAAAATTAATTTCCAATTGTACAATTCACAGCCGTGTGGAAAAAAAATTTGTCATTTTAATATCACATGAACGAAATTTAATTTTTATTAAAATACTACATTGAAAGAAAGTAAAGAAATATTAGCCCTTTTTCATCTAATTGATGATCCTGATGAAGATGTTTACAATACGGTAAGTAATAAAATAATATCCTTTGGAAAAGATATTATTCCCAATTTGGAGAGTTTATGGGAGCATACTGTTAGCCAGGATGTTCAGGAGCGAATTGAGCAGATGATTCATCAATTACATTTTGACGAACTATACGCCGATTTTGACAAATGGAAAAATAAAAGGGGTACTTTACTTGAAGGTGCATTATTGGCAGCAAGGTATCATTATCCTGATATGCAGCGGGAACAAGTTGAAAAAGATATTGAAAAATTGCGTCGTAATATTTGGTTAGAGCTTAATAACTACCTCACTCCCATAGAGCAAATAAATATTGTGAACAGCATTTTCTTTAGTTATTACAAATTGCAGGGTAAAGAAATAGCCTACAACGAACCTGAAAACTTTTTTATTAACAAAACACTTGAATCAAAAAAAGGAAATGCTATTAGTATTGGTATTTTGTACCTGGTACTTTGCCAATTGTTAGATATACCTGTACGGGCAATCAACATTCCAAAGCAGTTTTTACTAGCGTTTGTAGATATGCAGCATGCATTGGTTCATCCATTTGCACATAATTCTGAAAAAATAAAATTTTATATAGACCCGTTAAATGGACAAATTTATTCGCATAAAGATGTAGAAAGTTATTTTAAGCGAATTGCTGTACCTCCTACAACTTCTTATTTTAGAGAGCTTACTAATACCCGTATTATACAGTTTTTACTACTAGAGTTGAGTAATTGCTTTGATGATGAGCTTAACAGATACAAAAAAAAGGAGTTATTATTAATTGCAAAATTATTAGATGAATGATTTATCATGTATTGACAAAAAGTAGTTGGGAAAAGGCACTTATACAAGGGTTTTATGAAGCACCGTCTTTAGTTGTAGAAGGGTTTATTCATTTAAGTAAACATGAGCAGGTGCCTGGAGTATTAAAAAGGTATTATCAGGGACAAACCAACTTGGTGTTACTAAATATTGACGAAAAAAAGTTAATTGCACCGCTAAAATTTGAGTTTTCACTCTCCGTAAATGAGGATTTTCCTCATTTGTATGG
Organism: Chitinophagales bacterium; assembly: GCA_038234405.1. Taxonomy (GTDB): domain Bacteria; phylum Bacteroidota; class Bacteroidia; order Chitinophagales; family Chitinophagaceae; genus Ferruginibacter. The sequence continues at coordinate 1,991 of JBBQTZ010000017.1, read as the reverse complement.
TTCTTTAAATTTAGATGCGGTTGTAAGCGTATCTGCTGTTGTAAATTATTTGTAGGTAGAAATACTAATGAAAGGTTATTGTACAATAATTGTTATTGGGTTTAAGAAGTAATACAAAAATTATTTAGTTTGTATTGCACCAAATTACTTACTACTTAGCTATAAAATTTAAACTAAAAACTATATTCATAGAAAAAATCATTGGCTTTTACCCACCCGTTTTTTTCATAAACCGATTGCGCTTTATAGTTATCTGAAGCTGTTTGCAGCAGCATGTACGCTGCGTTTGTTTCTATACCAAACTGTTTTGCCTGTTGAAGAAGTGACTCTGCAACACCTTGTTTACGGGAATTTTCTGCTACAAATAAATCATTTAATAGCCAGGCAGGTTTTAAAGAAACAGAGGAAAAAATTGGGTACAATTGAATAAAACCTACAGCTTCACCTTTAATGGTTGCCACATATACTACCGATTCATTTTTACTAATACGTTGTTCTAAAAAATTGAAAGCAGCTTGTAAGTCTGATGTTTGTTCATAAAATACCCTGTATGCATCAAATAAAATTGCTACCAATGCCACATCATCTCTTGTCACTTTTCTAATATCCAATACCATATTTAGTTGTTTTTGTTGCTCAATAATACTTTATTTCAATAACATAAAAAACTACCCTTTATTTTGTTAATTAAAAAATACAATTTAATTATTTTAGCCAGGGCGTTTCTACAGTTACAATTTTAATGTCTATAATCAATATTGAAAGGACAAAACTGCTAAGCAAAATTAAACTATTGTATATTTATTGTTGGCATAAGTTTAGGCTGCATCCCAAATTATCGCTCCTGATTTCGCTCGGAGAGGACACCGACCGAGGCTCAGCCGTGGTAGGTGTCCTCTCCGACCACTTGTTGCTGCGACAATTTGGGATGCACCCTAAGATTAAAAAATTGCCGTAAACACTTATTTGTATTTTAAATGAAAATATCATTTCAATCTTAAAAGCAACAACTGCGTTTAACAACAATTTCTTTTTAAACATCAATGTTTAAGAACCCACAAAAACAGACTATCAACCCTTATTTTACAATAAGAAGATTACCTTTTACGGTAAGTTTTTTTAATGGTTGAACAATAAATTGGTTACCTGCATTTATTGTGTAAGGGATATCTACTATACACTCACCTCCACCGGCAGGATTAATAATAATTTGACTATTGGCGGGTAATATAGCTGGCGGTAATTGATTATTTTTCCAGTTAGCTGCTACAGACCAATTGCCGTTTCCGGTAAAAATATAGTTGGTAATAAAATTACTTACAAAAGGGCCTATATTAAAAGCCCTGAGTTTTTGGATTACGGTAAAATTAAATCCAAAAAAACTATAATTAAATTTTTCATTAGTAATGTAGCCTGTGCTGTCGTCTCTAAAAGTAATTCCTTCCCCTTGTCCCATTATTGTTGCATTTGGAAGATCAATTTTTCTTTTATTGCCATTAAATAAAAGACCACCGCTATAATTACTTAGCAAGTGTATAAAATGGTTGCCTGCACCAGAATTTTGATAGCCTAACAAGGCAATAATATTTTGTGCTGCTGCTTTATCAGCAGCAGTAACCAAGTAATTAGTTGCCAATGTTTCTACAGCATTAAGTAAATAATTGCCACCATTTACGCTATTAATAATGTAATGAGTGGTATTGTTATCTATCCAGTTTTTAGTAAATAAATGAATTTTACCACTATCTATTAACATAGCCTCACAATCATATCTACTGTGGTTAAGTGTTTCTATGGCAGGTGGTTGTGGTTGATCTGCATAAGTAAAATTAATTACTTCAATTACTTCAGCAGGTATATTTACAACAGGGTTGTTTATGTGCGGCGGAACATTAGCTACAGGGAATTTATATATTTTTAAATCAACTCTTGCACCATTTAAGTTATTGCCAAAATCGCCAATATAAATGTAAGTGCCATCAAAAGCAATA
>JBBQTZ010000016.1:0-35733 GCA_038234405.1 Chitinophagales bacterium | reverse complement strand
CTAAGAACTCAAAATCACCAATTCTAATAAATAATCCGAAGAACCGTAAAATTTGCCCATCTCGAAAAACAAACTATTTAAGGCGGCTTATCTTTCGTGAAAATTAAGCCTGCATTTTGCAGTTGAAAATCTATTACGGCTTCCAACTGTTGCACAGCTAAGTATTTTAAAACATTTTTTTGCCATCAAAATAGTTCAATACTTTTTCTATCAAAAAACAAGCTTAAACATCTATCTGTTTTTCGGGCGAAAACTTTAGTACGTTTTCAACTGTATAATCTGGGTTAACAAAGCAAATCAATTTATGGGTACTATTTATACAAACAAACTGATACAAGAAACCAGTCCGTATTTATTACAACATGCTCATAATCCGGTAAATTGGTATCCATGGGGCAGCGAGGCATTGGAAAGAGCCAGAAAAGAAAATAAAGTTATTTTAGTTAGTATAGGATACTCAGCCTGCCATTGGTGCCATGTAATGGAAAGAGAAAGTTTTGAAAATGAACAGACAGCACTAGTAATGAACGAACATTTTATAAATATAAAAATAGATAGGGAAGAGCGGCCAGATCTTGATCATATTTATATGGATGCAGTACAGGCCATTACGGGTAGCGGGGGCTGGCCACTTAATGTTTTTCTTACTCCTGATGCAAAACCTTTTTATGGCGGTACCTACTTTCCTTCTGTAAATGCATTTAACAGAACCTCCTGGATAGAAGTGCTAACAGGAATTGATAAAGCCTGGAAGGAGAGAAGCCATGAAATTATATCACAAGCAGAAAATTTGACAGCACATATAGGCAAAGCTGGAAATTTCATATACGATTCAATAAAGCTGGAAGGTATAGCTCAAAAAGATTTTTTTAAATGGCAAATGGCAGATGAAATGTTTAATGCTGTTATGAAAACAGCAGATTCTGAGTGGGGAGGATTTGGAAAAGCTCCTAAATTTCCACAAACCTTTACAATTACTTTTCTGTTAAATTATTATTATCATACAAAAAACGAGCAGTCATTACAACAGGCCATTCTTTCCATCAATAAAATGTTGCAAGGTGGTATTTATGATCATTTAGCAGGTGGAATGGCAAGATATAGTACAGATAATGAATGGCTTGCACCACATTTTGAAAAAATGTTGTACGATAATGCTTTGCTTATTGACGTATTATGCGATGCATACCAAATTACCAGGTTAGACTCTTTTAAAAAAGCCATTGAAAAAACAATTGCCTTTGTTACCAATGAGTTACGAGATACTTCAGGTGGTTTTTTTGCTGCATTAGATGCTGATAGCGAAGGTGTTGAGGGTAAATACTATGTTTGGCAAAAAGAGGAGATCAACCAATTACTCGGCGAAAATGCAGCATTGTTTTGCGAATTTTTCGACGTTTCGGTTGCAGGAAATTGGGAACATACCAATATTTTACGAATTATGCAACCTGTAGAAGAGTTTGCAGCAGCCAATAAAATTGATATAGTTGCACTTGAGACTAAAATGAATCTATGCCTGTCTATCCTGTTAAATCATCGGTCAAAAAGGATAAAACCTGCCCTTGATGACAAAATTATCCTGGGTTGGAATGCATTAATGCTTAAATCCATTGCAAAGGCATCTATAATTTTACAAAATGATTCTTATACTAAGTTGGCAATTGAAAATTTTAATTTTATAGAAGGTAATTTTATCATAAATACAAATAATGGCGAAATGCACCATACCTGGAAAACCGGCCAGGCGAAATATCCTGCATTTTTAGATGATTATGCTAATTATATTGATGCATGCTTAAAATTGTACGAAGCAACATATAACACACTCTATTTAACAAAAGCAAGTTTACTGTGTAATTATGTTTGCAATAATTTTAGTGATGAAGAAGCGGTATTTTTTTATTTTACTCAAGAAGCACAACAAGACATAATTGTACGAAAAAAGGAAATGTACGATGGTGCTATTCCATCAGGAAATGCCGTAATGGCGGGTAATCTTTTAAAATTATCCGTAATATTCGGCAATCAGCAATGGAGAAGCAGGTTTGATAAAATGCTGGTAGCGGTTTCGGATACTGCCATTAAATATCCTGGTTCTTTTGGCATTTGGGCATCATTATTAATGCATCATCAAAAAGGATTAAATGAAATTGCGGTAGTGGGAACAGGGGCTTTTGCAGTTGCCACGAAAATTCAGGTAAATTTTTTTATCCCCAATAAAGTAATAATGGCCACCATTAATGAATTTGAAAATTTTGCTATGTTAGAGGGTAAAACAAGCACAAAAACTACACTTATACATTTGTGTAAAAATTATGTGTGTTTTCCTCCTTATACCGAAGGGGATTTTTTTGAAGAAATAAATGCGTTTTAGTAGTTCTATATAAATGTAAGGCACAATATTTTCTGTTCAAAGTCGTTTTTTGCAAAGTGCTATGTTATAATTATGAAAATTTTTTACAATAACTTTTTGTAAAAGTTTGTAATTCAAAATAATCATTACATTTGCTAATACCCTCAAAGTATAAAACAATGAAAAACAAAACAAGTTTTTTTATAGCGTCTGTTGCTATGTTCTCTTTATTTGGTTGCGGCAAAGGCAACAAAGGCAGTAGTTTACCAGCAGACGGGCAATTGCATGGCGTAGCGCCGGCAGCAAAATGGGTATTGCCAAAACCCCCTGGTATGGTGTATATTCCATCCGGTACTTTTCACATGGGACCAAGTGATGAGGATGTTAATTACGCCTATACAGCCCGAAATAAGCAAGTATCTATTAGTGGTTTTTGGATGGATGCTACAGAGATAACTAATAACGAATACCGTCAGTTTACAAATTGGGTGAGAGATTCTATTGCTGCCAAAGAATTAGGTTACATTAAGGTAGATAAAACAAGTGGTAATGATTTAATCGATTGGAAAAAGGCTAGTGTAATCAAATGGGCAGATAAAGCCACACTTGAGAAGATAGATAAATTGATATTTACTCCCGATAACCGTATTTTTAATAAGAAAGAGCTTGACCCAAGCAAGTTAGTTTTTCATTCAGAAACTTTTGACTACAAGGAGGCTGCAAGAAGAGAAAATGCAAGTGCCCAGCGCTCAAAATTTATTGTTAAAAAAGATATTCCTGTGTATCCTGATTCATTGTGTTGGGTAAGAGATTTTTCATATTCGTACAATGAGCCAATGGCAAAAAAATACTATAGTCATCCGGCATTTGGTAACTATCCTGTTGTAGGTGTTACATGGAAGCAGGCTACAGCTTTTTGTGAATGGCGTACACATTATTTAAATGCTTTTTTAGATTCTAAGAAAAGAGCTACTGAATCCGATTTTCGCTTACCCAATGAGGCGCAATGGGAATATGCAGCCCGTGGCGGTCGCTCACAATCATCCTATCCCTGGGGTGGCCCTTATTTAAGAAATAAAAAAGGTTGTTTATTGGCAAACTTTAAACCCGGGCGTGGTAACTATCCTGAAGATGGTGGTTTTTATACAGTAAGGGCAGATGCTTATTGGCCAAATGATTTTGGACTATATAACATGGCTGGTAATGTTGCAGAATGGACATCTTCACTATATTACGAAGGTGGTTATAGCTTTCAGCATGATATGAATCCGGATATTCGTTGGAATGTTAAAGAATCTGATCCTCCAAGAATGAAGCGCAAGGTTACACGTGGTGGAAGTTGGAAAGATGTTGGATATTTTTTACAGACAAGTACTCGTAATTACGAATACCAGGATACCTCAAAATCATACATCGGCTTTCGTTGCGTAATTGATTTGCCACCATCAATGAAACGTGGTAAGTAAATTTTTCCCATAACTATTTAATTAAACTGCTAATAACCCCTCCTTTACTATCTTTTAAGGGAAAGGGTTATTAGTTTCTACTAATTCTTTATACATTAAATCCCCTTTCCAAAAATTAAATTTTTTAAATCATGGCCGCTAAAAAAAAAAGAACCTTTTTAACCCTAATTGATGTTTTAGTAAGTGCTGGTGCAGCAGTAATCATTTTCGCCGCCTGGGCCAAAATTACTCACCAGTCTTATGCTAATACATTGCTTACTATTGGTATGTGGACAGAAACAGCAATTTTTTTAGTATATGCTATTATTGAGTGGGTAAAGCCAAAATCGCATGACGAAGATGAAGTACATGTTACCGCACCCGTAGGAAACCCTGCTTTAAACGCAATGGACAAAATGATGCAGGAAGCTGGAATAAACCAAACTAATTTAAAAAAATTAGGTGAAAGTTTTACTGGATTGAGCACCACTGTTGGTGGGCTTAAAGACATATCTGAAGTAGTGAAAACAACAGGAGATTTTGGTGCTAAAACAAAAGAAGCAACTGCTGCTATAGGTTCTATGGCTATAGCTTTTAATAACAGTGCAAGCACTATGACGTCTTTTAACAATGCCTCTGAAAGTGCAAAAGGTTTTCATGAGCAAGTACAGGTATTAACCAAAAACTTAGGTTCATTAAATACAATTTATGAATTAGAGCTAAAAGAAAGTAATAATCACCTGAAAGCGTTAAATGGGTTTTATGGTAAAATGGCAGAAGCTAGTCAATCCATGATGAACAGCGTAGAGGATGCAAACAAAGCCAAAGAGCAAATAGGTATATTGGCTAGTAATTTAGGTAAATTGAATTCAGTTTATGGCAACATGTTAACTGCAATGCAGAGCAAATAGTTTTTCTAATTAACTTAAAGGTTACTGGATACAAGCCTTTGTTAACGCCAATACCCCAAACAAAATTATAAAATTATATAAATTTAAAATATTATGGCTTTACCCAAAGAGCCCCGACAAAAGATGATCAACATTATGTACTTAGTGTTGACAGCCATCCTTGCCCTGAATGTGTCTGCTGAAATATTGAATGCCTTTAAAGTGGTTGACTCTAGTTTACAAAAGTCGAACGCTTCAATTGAAGAGTCTAATAAAACAATTTTTAAATCACTTGAGCAAAAAATGGCCAAGCCCGAAACAGCCGAACAAGCTAATTACTGGGCTCCAAAAGCAAAGAAGGCGCAAGAGTTATCAAAAGTATTATACGACAAAATAGAACAGTTTAAAGATAGTTTGAAAAGGGCATCGGGTTACGATCCGGCAAATGGATCAACAACTTACAAAGAAGATGATTTAGAAGCAGCAACCCGTATGTTTATTGTAAATGGAAAAGGACCTCAATTATTGGCAGATCTGGCAAAATTCAAGGCAGATTTGTTAGCAATAGACCCTGAAGTAGCAAAAGAATTTGCCACCAAATTACCGATTGATCTTTCTATACCTCCATCTACTACAGGAAGCAATAATAGCTGGGAGTACAATTACTTCAATATGACACCAACTGTAGCTGCGGTTACCATTTTAAGCAAATTTGAAAATGATGTAAAAAATGCTGAAAATCAAATTGTAACTTATTGTCATAGCAAAATTGGTGCGGTAGAGGTTATATATAATAAATCAGTAGCATTGGTTAGTCAGTCTTCTGATTATGTAATGCCAGGACAAAAAATTAGAGTAAAAGCCGGTGTTGGTATTTTTAGTTCTGCTGCTGCACCTAGAATTACAATTGGCGGTCAATCTTTTGCAGCGACTCAGGGATATGCCGAAACTGAAATGGATGCAGGTGGCGCAGGTGTTCATAGTTTGCCTGTAACAATAGTTTACAAAGGTCAGGATGGTAAAGATGTAACTGTACAAGATAAAGTTGAATATACGGTAGGTGTACCAGGTGGAGCAGCAATTATGCTCGATAAAATGAATGTTTTTTATATTGGGGTAGATAATCCGATTACCATTTCTTCCGGTTCTGGTTGGGATAAAACGACGGTAACGCCAACAGGCTGTACCATTACAGGTAGCGGCTCCAATCGGGTTGTAAAGGTTTCATCTATTGGTACGGCTAAAATTTCTGTATCGGCTGATGGAAAAACAAGCAATTTTGATTTTAGGATTAAAAGAATACCTGATCCAATTATTAAAGTTGGTTTAAGCGGTGGTGGCAGATTACAAGCCGTAAACTTTAGAAGCCAGGGTTTTGTACGTGCAGATTTAGAAGGGTTTGATTTTGATGCTAAGTTTGCAGTAACAGGTGCAACAGTATATTTTAATATTCCAGGCGATAGAAATGTTAAACAATCAGCACTTACAAGTGGAAACTTATCTCCTGCTAAACAGTACATGGATTTATTAGTACCAGGTTCTACAGTTACTTTTGATAATATAAAAGTTGTAGGTCCTGATGGGGTTACAAGAACAATACAGAATCCTCCAGGCTTTTCATTATTCTAGTTATAAACAAGTTTACTTATGAAACACACTCTTTTAAAGTTTTTTTTGTTGCTGCCTTTTTTATTTGTTTTCAGTAATATAGCTGATGCTCAAAAAAAGCGTACTTCAACTAAGCGTAGCAATACTACTACCCGTAAAACAACTAAGGGTAAAACTAAAGCTACCATTAGTCCGGTGCAGGTAGATTCTTTGGCACTTGCTAAAGTAGTTGTTGCCCCTGCAATAGCACCACCAGATGATAGTCTTCCTTTAAAAAAGATTAGAAAGTCATTACGGCCAGATGAGGCAGTAGATACAAGGGATATCAAAGACAGAACGCCACTTGAATACGAACATCTTAGGGTGGATGATGCTGTTTACCGTCATAAAATATGGCGTGATATTGATACCAGAGAAAAAATTAATCTGCCTTTTCGTTATTCTGCGGATGAAAATAATGGAAACCAAAGATTTATTTCAATTCTACTACAGGCAGTACAGGATAGTGCAATTGCTGTTTATGACCCTATTGATGATCGGTTTACTACGCCTATGAACAAAGCATCAGTTCTTAGGAAAATGCTGGGAGATCCAGTTCAAATACCGGTTACTGATTCTGTAGGTAATGTATCGTATGTTACAAAATCCAGAGATATTGTATTAGATTCTTTTACTAAATTCAGGATAAAAGAAGAAGTAATATTCGATAAAGAATCCTCCCGGCTTTTTTGGCGTATTTTAGGTATTGCCCCTTTATATAATGTGTATTCAGGTCAAACAAACCAGTTAGTAGGCGTTGATAATGAATTATTTTGGATATACTACCCAGATGCAAGGCCATTATTTTCTAAGTATGAAATTTACAATGGTAAAAACTTTGGTCAAAGACAAACCTGGGAAGAGCTTTTTGAAAGCAGGATGTTTAGTGGAAGAATTATAAAAAGTACCATTGACAATCCCTTTAATAAATTTTTGGATGATACGCCTGGCTTAAAAGGTAATGGCATTTTCCAGTTACTTGAAGGGGAGCGAATTAAAGAAAAAATATTTAACTATGAGCTTGATTTGTGGAGTTACTAATTGCACATTCTAAAAATAGTAAACCCTCCATTTGGAGGGTTTTTTACTGCCATCTATATAATTTGTTCTATTTCATATTATGGTAAACTTTTTGTACATCTTCATCCTGCTCTAATTTATCAATCAACTTAAATACATCCTGTGCCGCTTCTTCACTCAACTCTACAGCATTCATAGGTATCCTGGTAAGTTCTGCTGTAAGCAATTCAATTTTCTTTTCTTCCAGTGCTTTAGCCATGTGGCCAAATTCTGTAAAGGCTGTACGAATAACGATATTTCCTTCACTGTCTTCACCTATCTCTTCCAAACCATAATCAATCAGTTCCAGTTCAAGATCATCAACATTTAGACCTGCACTTTTTATTTTAAACTCACCCATGTGGTTAAACGTAAAAGCAACGCTACCACTTGTTCCTAAACTTCCGCCACTTTTTGTGAAGTGCATCCGTACATTTGCTACAGTACGGGTTGAGTTGTCTGTAGCAGTTTCAACTAAAACAGCAATTCCATGCGGTGCATATCCTTCGTACAAAATTTCATCATAGTTTACCATTTCTTTTCCCATGGCTCTTTTAATAGCAGCCTCCACTCTATCTTTAGGCATACCTACACTACGGGCATTTTGAAAACACCGCCTCAATGCAGCATTACCATTTGGATCTGAACCACCTGCTTTTACTACAATAGCAATCTCTTTTCCAATACGGGTAAAGTTTTTTGCCATTTTATCCCAGCGGGCAAACATCGAACTTTTTCTTACTTCAAATATTCTTCCCATAATATCGTTTTCTGTTGTTTTGTATGCTATTCTATTCTATTTATTTTCTATTCCTCAGCTCACAGCCCAAAGCTCACAGCTCGAATCTTACAGCTCGCAGCTCGAATCTCAGCCCAAAGCTGACAGCTCGAAGCTCTCAGCTCGCAGCTCACAGCCCAACACTCACAGGTCACAGCTCGAAGCTAACAGCTCGCAGCTCACAGGTCGCAGCTCACAGGTCACAGCTCACAGCTCAAAGCTCTCAGCTCACAGCCCACAGCTCCCAGCCCACAGCTCCCATCCCACAGCTCCCAGCCCACAGCTCCCAGCCCACAGCTCCCAGCCCATTACTCACAGCCACAGCCCACCACTCACAGCCCAACACTCACAGCTCACACAGCCCAAAGCTCACACAGCCCAAAGCTCGAAGCTCACAGCTCGAAGCTCACAGCTCGAAGCTCACAGCTCGAAGCTCACAGCTCGAAGCTCGAAGCTCACAGCTCGAAGCTCACAGCTCACAGCTTCTTAACCCGCAAATGTAAGAAAATGATTTTTTAATTGTGTTGCCCATTATTTACTTACTTTTAAAATATGCAGGTGCCTTTATTAAGTGTTAAAAATTTGGTTATTGATTTTGAAACTGAGGGGATTAAATACCCGGCTGTAAAAAATATTACTTTTGAAGTGGCGGCTGGCGAAATGTTGGCTATAGTGGGCGAATCAGGTTCTGGAAAATCAGTTACATCACTTGCAATAATGGGGTTATTATCTAAACATGCATCCATTTGTGGCAAAGTAAATTTTTTGCAAAATAATTGCCCGGTTAATTTACTCTCTATCAACATTAAGCAAATGAATGCCATTAGGGGCAAAGAGATAGCTTTGATTTTTCAAGAACCCATGACGTCGCTTAATCCTGTTTATACCTGCGGCTATCAGGTAATGGAGGCTATATTACAACACCAAAAAATTTCTACAGTTGCTGCAAAGCAAAAAGCAATTGCCCTTTTTGAAAAAGTAAAGCTCCCCAATCCGGCAGCAATCATTAATAAATATCCACATGAATTAAGTGGTGGCCAAAAACAACGGGTAATGATTGCGATGGCTATGAGTTGTAATCCTACCTTATTAATAGCAGATGAACCAACTACTGCACTTGATGTAACTGTACAAAATTCTATATTACAATTGATGAAGAATTTGCAAAAAGAAGATGGCCTTGGTATTATTTTAATAACTCATGATATAGGATTGGTAGCCGATATTGCTGATAAAGTGTTGGTAATGTATAAAGGAGAAATAGTGGAACAAGGAACTGTCAAAGAGGTTTTGCAACACCCTGGCCATCCCTATACAAGAGCGTTAATGGCATGCCGCCCTTCTATGCACTCCCGTGGGCAAAGGCTTCCCGTGGTAAGCGACTTTGTAAAAGAAGATTTTTCTAAAATTGAGGCGCCACTACAAAATACTATATTGGTTAACGATGAACTGTTGCAATCACCAACTTTAAAACCGACTGTAAGTAATACAAACCCAATTTTAACGGTAACTAATCTGCAGGTTTTTTATCCTGGTAAAAAATCCTTTTTCAAAAAAGCATCTGATCCGTATAAAGCAATTGATAACGTAAGTTTTGCAGTAAATAAGGGAGAAACAGTTGGTTTAGTGGGCGAAAGTGGCTGTGGCAAAACAACCTTGGGCAGGGCAATATTAAATTTGATACCTATCACCTCCGGCAAAATAGTTTTAGACGGCATTAATATTGCTTCACTTTCTGAAAAGCAACTTCGGCCTTTAAGAAAAAATTTGCAAATTGTTTTTCAAGATCCTTATGGCTCACTTAATCCCCGAATTACCATTGGCGATGCTATAATAGAACCCATGATGGTTAATGATATTTTAACCAATAAGCAAGAACGAAAGGAAAAAGTAATGGAGCTATTAAACAAAGTAAATCTATTGCCTGAGCATTTTAATAGGTATCCACACCAGTTTAGTGGTGGGCAGCGACAGCGAATTTGTATTGCCCGTGCACTTTCGCTAAACCCATCTTTCTTAATTTTTGATGAAAGCGTAAGCGCACTTGATGTAAGTGTACAAGCACAGGTTTTAAACTTATTGAACGATCTTAAAAAAGAATTTGGATTTTCCTCTATTTTTATTTCTCACGACTTATCTGTTGTTCGCTACATCAGCGACAGAATAATGGTGATGAACAAAGGGGTAATTGTGGAAGAGGGCCCTGCAGATGATATATTTTTTTCGCCCCAAAATGAGTACACCCGCCAATTGATTAAAGCTATCCAGGGTAGAAATACGATAAAGTAGACGAGGTTTAAATGGTAAATTCTCAATACTTTCCTATCTGTAATTTATTACTTTATAATCATTGTTATCATCCTGATAATACTTTTTGGCGCTCTTATGCAAGTTGAATAATTGCCTGTTTAATTGCTCAGCAAATTGTACAGGAGAGGTTAATTTTTTATTGGTTAAGCTTGTTAATAAATTGCTGCTGTTAATGCTTATTCCATCAGTGGGCTGTGGGCCGCTAAAACCAATCTTCCAGCTATCTTCTTTTTTTAATTTATATTTAAAGAAATATACCAGGCTATTTTTACCGGCTACAGTGGTTGTTATTTTATCTACAAAAGTAATTGAATCAATATTGTTTACTGTAGCCTTTAAGAATAAAAAACTTTCTGCAATCTGCAGTTGGCTTTTAAAAGCAGCAGGAAATGTAGCACTCATTTTTATCTTTTCTAATTGTGTATTTAGGTTGCTTCTCGTTTCGTTATTGGATGCCAGTTTATAGATAAGGCTATCAGAAACCGCAATGTTATTTTTTAATAAAATAATGACTGTATTTAATACCACATCGTTATCGGAAGATTGTAATAGTTTCTTAAAAATAAGTTGTATGTTTTTATTGGTACTATAAAATGGAGCCAGTAAAATAGAGTATCCTTTTAATATACCTTTGTAGCTTGAGCTATTTATTGAAACAAATGGTACATCTTCCTCATTGTTTTTTTCCTCAGCAGATTTTTTATCTTCTTTTCCCTGTTGTTTTTTTAATACAATTTTAGCATCAAAGTAAAGTTTATTTAAATAGTCTTTGTAATCATTACCCTTAATAAAGCCGGTATCTACAAGGGTTTCCAGTAAATCGTTTACAGGTACTTTATAGTCATCCAGCGTGGTAAGTTGAAGTAATTCCGGATACAGCGAGGCCGCCAGTTTTATTGAATCTTTTAAAAGTTCAAAAAGACTATTATAGCTGTAACTATTGTCAAAAACTGGTGGATCCTGCAATATTAATTCTTTAAATAAATTAAATGAAGCTTTAGTTTTATGCCTTGCCAATGCTTCCATAATTTCATTTTGAAACATGCTGGTATCTGCAGTTAGCTGGTAAATATTTCGTAAATAATTAACCACAACAGGGTTTGCAGTGTCTCTAATATAACCAAGTTCAGCAATCAATTTAGTTTTTATATCTGTGTAGTCTTTGTCGATAGTTACTAGTTGGTTGATAGCTTTTATAATGCCACTTACTCCCTTTTCGCCATAATAAATGTTGCCAATAAATTGCCTTGCTGTGGCTTTGGTATTACTATCTGAACTAAATAAATCAGCAAAAAAACCGGCTAAAACGTTGGAGAAAATATTCCGGTCTCCCAGGTTTTTTTCTGGTTTAAAACTTGTAAAAAACGAATCAATGAATGCATGTTTATTTTTAGAGGTATCACTAAGGGCGTATAGACTGTACATGTAATTGTTTTGCAGAAGCAACATTCTGTAAATAGCTCTTGATGAGCCGGTATCCCTTAGCTCAAATTTATACCCAACTATATTTTTGTTATTATAAACAGGTGTTTTTTTATAGAGCATCAAATCGCTTTCATCATAGCGGTCTTCCATTTCTTTTTTCCAAAAGTTGGCAGAATCCTGCACATAGTAATACAGGGGATATTGCTGTATGCTTACATTTATTCTTTCGCCGGTTGAATCAGATGTAAAAGCTGCATTTTTACTTTTAGGCCAATAGCTTTTGTTTTTGTTGCTTTGGTTGATTTCTGCAGTTACTTTTTCTACAATAGTACGGTAGCTGTTGTCCAAAACCGGTGAAACGGGAGTAGTAACAACAAAATTAAAAAATGTATCCTTATATACCAGGCTATTGGCGTAGTTGTAATCTTTTAGTTTAAATGAATTAAAAAAGGAGTCATTTTCAATATTATCCAGTTTACTCTTTACTATTAAAGCAAAATAGGCTGCTCCTTTAATTATGTACCGGGCATTTACAAAACTGCTATCTTTCATTTTTTCTTTTACCTGTAAACAAGGGTAACCCTCATAAGTGCCAAATGAGCGGAAAAGTTGTCGCTCAAAAAATAATGGTGACCTAACAGATTGTTCAATTAATTTAGCATCAAAACTATCTTCCTCTAAAAATTTCATATTGTGTACACTTTTCTTTAAAATTAGATAAGTGTTTTGTGTAGCACTGTCTGTAGCCTGGTACTCCCAACGGTTAATGCCATCGCTATTATGAGGATTGCAGTATACTGCCGGCAGTTGTGGTAAAACTATAGAAAAACCGCCTTGTGGGGGAGAAAAAAGCAGGGGCTTATTTTCTGTTGGCAACATAGTAATTGAAGCAAAAAATTTATTGGCTTCTTTTTCAATAGCATAATTTTCTTTGCCACTTACTTTAAAAATCAACACCTCTGCGGGGGTAATAAAAATATTAAATCTTTGCAAATCGCCTCTACGGGTTTTGTTTACAATATCGTAACCATTGTAGCCATTTTTGGTAATAGCCATTTTTTTAATTATTTTACCAGGTATGTTTTCATACAATAAACTATCAATAGTTTTTTTTATTGAAGCTGTTTGCTGGTTTAAAAATGACGTATAAGTTTTAACCCTTGTTACCTGATAATAGCTCCCATTAGCCATATCAGCGTATTGCTGTCTATTTAGCTGTTGAATATCATCTGCCATTTTGTAGAGGGCACCCGGTACATCCACTTTATAAAATCCGTCATCTGCTGTAGAAGTAATAAATGTTACGGGCACTTTAATTTTATCAATATCATCTTTTTTACCTGCATCTCTATTCGTCATTTGTATTGGTCTTAATAAATAGCCTTTCTTTCTAAGTAATTCTATCACACCTCTTTTACCAGCCAAATGTGCGGCGCCAACTCCTGCAAAAAGGCTACTTTTTTTTATAATTGTATCAATAGAAGCTGCCTGAATTTCGTTGCGCCGATACAAAAATTTTTCTCTGAAAGCGGGGGATTTTTCCATAGCGTTATCAAGCGAGTCAAGTAAATCAAGATCTCCCTGTTTGTAAGCATCTTTCAACTTTTCTGCCATTTCTACTTCCGAATCTTCTTCTACATCAAAATTTTTTTTCTTTTTTTCGTTTGCCATATCTGCATAAGCTTCCAGTACAAGTTGCTCGGTTTCAAAATAATTTTCTACACCAGTTGCTCTTTTGCCCAGTCTTTTTCCTGTTTGAAAAATGTAGAGATCTAAAAAAGTGTCTTCTTCAAAATCTTCTTTTGCTTTAAAACTCCTGTAAAGCAAACTGTTTACAATGGTAGGTTCTGAGCTAAGTGCTGTTTTTAATTCTTTATCGTACAAACCAATGCGGAAGGAGTTTTCATTAAGATATTCGCCTGATGGAACCTCAGTAAATATGGAGTAATTGTATTTTAGCCGATCTAATTTTACCATTTGAGCTTGCCATAATTCCGGATTAAGTTCCAATGCTACCGCATCAGCATTAATGATGGCATTGTAAAATGAATCGCTGAGATGAAAAGCCATTTTATTGCTTACGTGCATAGTGCCAAACAGGTAAGAAGGCTTTTGTAAACCATTACCTGTAATTTCCCATAAAAGGCTTGGATATTTATTGGATTTTTTTTGCTGTGCATGGCAGCAGGTTGCCGTTATAAACAGGCAGGATATAGCAATCGGAATCCATTTTTTAAGCATCAAGTAGTGTTCTTATTCAACAATTTATTAAAACCAGGGTTTGCAGTTAAAAACAACTTTATAATTTTAACAGCAAAATCTGGTTAAAGTTGAGGCTAACTGCACTAGTAAAAAAATAATTTATAGCTATTTCTCTATTTTTATGAAAGAATTATACGTTTGTATTTCCTTATTTTTGAATTCATTAATTGAAATCCCTTTAAAAACACTACTTTTGCAATCTTCAAAATCATGCCGTAACATGATAAGTGCCTTTAAACGGCTACATATCTCTGTAAATACTACAGTACAAGGTCTGATAATCTTTTAAAAAATATTGATAAACATGAAATTAAGTCAGTTCAGATTCGACCTACCCCTCAACCTCATTGCACAAAATCCTACCAAAAGAAGAGAAGATAGCCGCATGATGGTAATCCACCGTAAAACAGGCGTTATTGAAGACAAACACTTTCGTGATATTATTGATTATTTTGATGATAAAGATGTAATGGTGGTTAATAATACAAAAGTGTTTCCTGCACGTATGTATGGCCGCAAAGAAAAAACGGGTGCAAAAATTGAAGTTTTTTTATTAAGAGAATTGAATAAGCCCAACCGGCTATGGGATGTAATTGTTGACCCTGCCCGTAAAATTAGAGTGGGTAATAAATTATATTTTGGAGAAAATGATGAGCTTGTTGCAGAAGTAATTGATAATACCACAAGCCGTGGACGTACCATTCGTTTTTTATGGGATGGTACAGAAGAAGAATTTAGGGTAATGCTCGATTTTATGGGCGAAACTCCACTACCAAAATATATTAAGCGCAAGCCAGATGAAGAAGATAAAGAGCGTTATCAAACAGTATATGCAAAACATGAAGGTGCAGTAGCTGCTCCAACTGCTGGTTTACATTTTAGTAAAGAGTTGATTAAACGTTTGGAAATAAAAGGACTTCGGTTTGCAGAAACTACCTTACATACAGGTTTGGGTACTTTTAGGCCAATTGAAGTAGAAGATTTAAGCAAACATAAAATGGATGCTGAATATTATGCCATTGAGGAAACAGCCTGCAATATTGTGAATAAAGCCAAGGCTGATGGTAGAAGGATATGCTCTGTTGGTACTACTACCATGCGGTGTTTGGAATCTTCTTTTACTGCACAAAAATTATTAAAACCTTCAGAAGGATGGACGAATATGTTTATTCATCCACCCTATACTTTTTCTATTGCAGATGCATTGGTAACCAATTTTCATTTGCCGAAAACCAGTTTGTTAATTATGACCTGTGCTTTTGGTGGATATGATCTTGTTATGGAAGGTTACAAAAAAGCCATTAAAGATAAATACCGCTTTTTTAGTTATGGCGATGCAATGATGGTGATTTAAGAATACTTTTTTAATGCAATTAAAAAGCCCGTGATATTTACATCACGGTTTTTTTTGTTCCTCTTTAGCAGTGCAGCACCTAATAAATTCGGTTTTTTCAGTTAAAAATTAATTAAAGATTCCAACGGCGGCATTGCCAATGCTTTCAGGAAACTTGTTCTTAAAATTGTGTACTATTCCGTCAGCCAAAAAATAACCTGATAGTCTTTGTCTTTATTGCATTTTAAGGCCATCACTACAATTTCAACTACAAAATCCGGGTTAAACATACTCTATACCACCTGTATAAGCTTCCTCAGGTATTGGTATTAACCATTGTGTAATTGGTATAAATTTTTGTTGCATTGCAAAAATGGTATCTAATGTGCCAATCTTATTTTTCCTCATTTCAAAACGTGGGTAACCTTTTCTTCTTTTACTACCCTGTATCTTTGCAGCCGGAGAATAAGATATGAGTACAAAAGGAAAAGTGTTGGTAGCCATGAGTGGCGGTATAGATAGTACCGTGGCCGCCCTAATGCTTCACAAAGAAGGTTATGAAGTAATTGGCATTACCATGAAAACATGGGATTACGCTACCAGCGTAGGCACTACCGGCAAAAAAGAAACGGGCTGCTGCAATTTGGATAGTTTTAATGATGCCCGGCAAGCTGCCGTTCAGCATGGGTTTCCACATTTTATATTAGATATTAGAGAGGAGTTTGGCGATTTTGTAATAGAAAATTTTATAGAAGAATATATTGCAGGCCGCACGCCCAACCCCTGTGTAATGTGCAATACGCATATAAAATGGCGGGCATTACTTAAAAGAGCCGATGCACTTGGGTGCGATTTTATTGCAACCGGACATTATGCCCAAATTCATCAGCACACCAATGGCAGGTTTTTTCTTCGCAAAGGGATAGATGAAACTAAAGACCAGAGTTATGTATTGTGGGGCTTACAGCAAGATTTACTCAGCCGTACTTTATTGCCCCTCGGCACTTATAGAAAATCGGCTATCAGGCAAATGGCACATGATTTTGGCTATCCTGAGCTGGCAAAGAAAAGTGAGAGTTACGAGATTTGTTTTGTGCCGGATAATGATTACCGTGGCTTTTTAAAGAGGAATGTAGATGGATTGGAAGCTAAAGTGGCAGGAGGAAATTTTACTGATAAAAATGGTAAAATATTGGGAACCCACAAAGGCTATCCTTTTTATACTATTGGCCAACGAAAAGGGTTGGAAATTGCACTAGGCAAACCAGTATTTGTAACCCATATAGACCCTGTTACCAACACCGTAATGTTAGGCGAAGAAGCCGATTTAAAAGGTGCTGAAATGAACGTAGCTAAAATAAACTGGATAAAATACGATGGAGTATCTGACGGTATGGAACTACTTACAAAAATCCGGTATAAAGATAAAGGTGCAATTAGTAATTTGTACACATACGAAAATGGTATAAAAGTTCGTTTTTACGATGATGTTAAAGGTATTGCCCCAGGGCAGAGTGCAGTTTTTTATGAAGGAGATGATGTTGTTGGTGGTGGTATTATACAACGGACCACCCCAATTTTATTGGGATAAAAGCAGCCTTTTATAGCTATAACGGATCAATAAGTAAACCTGGTTACAATTTACCAGGCAAATGGAATAAGCAATCATTTATCAATATGAAAAAAAATATTATACTGCTGGTAGTTTTAGCATGCGCTCTTTTAGTGGCTTGCAAAAAAGAATCTGAAGAGTTAAAGTTGACTGCTATTAGTGAGTACGCTCCCTATACAGTTGGTAAATACATTACTTATCGGTTAGATTCTTTCAGGTATCTTCCTTTTTCTATTCAAGGCGTTACTATTACTTACCAGGTAAAATACCTGGTAGATGCAGTTATTACAGATAATCTTGGCAGGCCGGCGTATCGTATTTTTCGTTACATACGTAAAAATGCCGGAGATGTATGGAAGCAAGACAATACTGTGGTGGCCATAAATACCGGAACTTCTTTAGAATTTATAGAAAATAACCTTCGGTTTATTACCCTGCAACAGCCCATCAGAAATACTTATACCTGGATGGGTAATAGCTACATCAATACTATTCAAAATGACCCGGCAGAACCAGATTTTAAATTTCTTGAAGGGTGGGAATATACTTATGATAGTGTTAACGCACCGCTTACGTTGGGTGCCATTACACTTGATAGCACTTTAAAAGTAGCCCAGCGGGATGAAATTATAGGTACGCCGGGTTTTTATAACGAAGTAAATTTTGGAGTAGAATATTATGCCAAAGGAATTGGGCTTGTATATAAAAAATTATTGCACACAGAATACCAGCCACCTGCGGGCAGTGGTTCCGGGTACTTTTCAGATGCCAGTAAAGGGGTTACTTTTACCATGATTGATCACAACTGATTATTTACAAGCCGGCAATATTATCTTCTTACATTTAATGATGTATATTTTTTTTGTATGAAAAAATATTGGTTGTTGCTACCCTTTTTCTTCCTTGCTTTTTCTTTAAATGTAACGGCTCAGTTTACCAGGTATATTATTAAGTTAAAGGATAAAGATGGCAGTGTTTTTTCTGTCAGTAATCCCTCGCAATTTCTTAGTCAGCGGGCAATTGCCAGAAGGGTACGCTATAATATCGCCATTTCGCAAACAGATTTGCCGGTAAACGACAGTTACATACAAACCATACTTGCTGTAGGTGGTGGTGTGCGTATTTTAAATGTAAGTAAATGGTTTAACCAGGTTTGTATTATTACAAGCGATCCCACAGCAATTACAAGAATTAATGCCCTGCCATTTGTATTAACTGCTGCAGGCGTGGCGCCAAGGCCAGCCAATACAAACAACAAAAGCGATAAACTTGCAAAGCCAACAATCAATGTGGCCGCTTCAATAGTAGCAGCAAGGCCGGGCAGCCCCAATAATGTTTATAATTACGGACTTTCTTATCCGCAGATACATTTGCACAATGCAGAGTTTTTGCACAACCATCATTTTAGGGGAGAAGGTATGCAGCTTGCCATTATGGATGCTGGTTTTTTAAATTATTTAACCCTGCCTACTTTTGATAGCATCCGTACTAATAACCAGGTAATAAATACCTGGGATTTTGTTGCAGAAAAACAAGGTGTTAATGATGCACACCCCCATGGCACCAACTGTTTTAGTACCATTGCAGCCAACATGCCCGGCACTTTTATAGGTACAGCCCCTAATGCTAATTTTTTGTTGTATAGAACGGAGGATGCCAGTACCGAATACCCGGTAGAAGAACAAAATTTTGTAGCTGCTGCCGAAAGAGCCGATAGCATTGGGGCAGATGCATTTTCAGTTTCGCTTGGGTACAATACTTTTAGTAACAGTATTTTTAATTATACTTATAACGATTTAAATGGCAATGTTACCCTCATTGCAAGGGCGGCCAACATGGCTGCTCAAAAAGGTATTGCTGTAATAGTAGCTGCCGGTAATGAGGGTAATAATCCCTGGCGTTATATTACCACACCAGCCGATGCAGATAGTGTGTTAACTATTGGAGCAGTAGATAAAAACAGGCAAATTGCAAGTTTTAGCAGTTTTGGCCCAAGCAGCGATGGACAAATAAAACCAGATATTGCCGCAATTGGTACCGGGGCCGTGGTAGCCAACGAAAGTACCGGGCAGCCTATGTACGGCAATGGAACTTCTTTTGCATGCCCTATAATGGCGGGCATTACCACCTGCTTATGGCAGGCTTTTCCTGAGGTAAATAATATGGCAATTATTGATGCACTACGCCAATCATCGGATAGGGTAAGCAACCCAAATAACCGAACCGGCTATGGCATACCTGATGTTAAAAAGGCTTTTGTTGCACTCCAAAAAAAATTGTTTGCACAACATATTTTTATTGATGATAAATGTAAAGCCACATTGCAATGGACTGTAAAAACTGCCAGTGAAATGAATTGCGTACTTGAACGCAAATTACCTGCAGACATCAGTTTTGTACCTATTGATACCCTACAGGTAATTAGCAGTTTTAGCAAACAAAATTTTACTTATTCCGATGATTTTACTGAGCTTAGTGCAGGTGATGCTATTAGCTATCGTATAAAAATGAACATAGCTGCCGATACCAGTTTTTACCTGGATTCTGTTACAGTTATAAATACCAGATCTTGTAAAATATGGAAAGAAAATATTTTGATTAGCCCTAACCCGGTTACCGATATACTCTCAGTAAAAATAACCAGCAATACACCTGCAAATATTGATTTGGTTGTTAAAAATTTACTAGGGCAGCAAATTTACCAAACCAGCCACACAACCACTATTGGAATGCAAACGCTTACCATACCTATGCAGCAATTTAGCAGTGGTATTTACTTTGTAATGGTTTTGGTTGATGGAAAAAAAGCTGTTGTAAAAAAAGTGGTAAGGGGGTGATTTAATTGATGCCTGTTTATAATGGCATTTTAAAAATTAATCTCTGAAAAATTACAGCGAATCAGGTTGCACACTGCTACAAGCGTGAGGGATTGAAACGGAAAGCCCACAGGCAGGCGAAGTGTAACCTAGCCTGCCGACGACTTGTAGTGCCCGCCGGGCCCCGACATTGAGACGGGTAAAGCCCCACTTGATAGGAGCAGGCCAAAAATCTGGATTTAAAAGTAAGAAAACGAAAGCCATTCACCTGCAATTGAACGATGTTTCAACTATTGCTAAACAACTAATTACAGCCACCAACTTCCGCCATCCTTCCAACTAATTATTTACCTTCGCAGCCTTATGACGGAAAAAATAATCATACTCGATTTTGGATCACAATACACTCAATTAATTGCCCGTGCAGTAAGGGAAGCCAATGTTTATTGCGAAATCGTGCCTTTTCATAACACCATTGTTTTTACCCCGGAGTTAAAGGGAATTATTTTATCTGGCTCGCCAGCTTCTGTAAATGAACCCAACGCTCCCTTGGTAGATATTGAAATGATGGCTACAAAATTGCCCGTTTTGGGGCTTTGCTATGGGGCTCAGCTTACTGCAAAAGTATTTGGGGGCAGGGTAGATAAAAGTGAAAAGCGGGAATATGGGCGAGCCAGATTAAAGATTGTTCAGCAAGATATTTTACTATCTGGTGTGCCCGATAATGCCCAGGTATGGATGAGCCATAGCGATACCATTAAAGAATTGCCAACCGGATTTGAAGTGTTGGGAACCACAGAAAGCATACCAGTGGCGGCTTTTAAAGGTGTTGATAGCAGTTTGCCTCTCTACGGATTGCAGTTTCATCCGGAGGTTTACCACTCAACCGAAGGCAAACTTATTATAAAAAACTTTTTGGTGAAAATTTGTGGCTGTACACAAAGTTGGACGTCGGCGCACTTTATTACAGATACCGTTGCCGCTTTAAAACAACAAATTGGCGATAAAAGAGTAATTATGGCATTGAGTGGCGGGGTAGATAGTACCGTAGCTGCAACCCTTATTCAGCGGGCAATTGGCGATAATTTGTTTGGCATTTTTGTAGATAATGGCCTGCTTCGAAAAAATGAATTTGAGGAAGTTTTAGCCATTTATGCAACCCTTGGTTTAAATGTAAAAGGCGTTGATGCCAGGGATCATTTTTACAAAAAACTAGCTGGCATAAGCGATCCTGAACTAAAAAGAAAAGCCATTGGCGGGGGTTTTATAGAAATTTTTGATCAGGAAGCACACCGGATAGAAAATATTGATTTTTTGGGTCAGGGTACTATTTATCCTGATGTAATTGAGTCTCTTTCTGTGCATGGCCCGTCGGCTACCATTAAATCTCACCACAATGTTGGGGGGCTGCCAGCTACCATGAAATTATCGTTGGTAGAGCCACTGCGGCTGTTGTTTAAAGATGAGGTTCGCAGGGTTGGTTTGGAGCTTGGTATACCTGCGGAGATGATAAACCGTCATCCATTTCCTGGTCCAGGGCTTGGTATTAGAATTTTAGGAGATGTAACCGAAGAAAAGGTACGGTTATTGCAAGAGGCTGATGCTATCTATATAAATGGTTTGAAAAAAACAGGATTATATATTTCAGTTTGGCAGGCGGGCACTATTTTATTGCCGGTAAAAAGTGTAGGAGTAATGGGTGATGAAAGAACCTACGAATTTACCATAGCCTTGCGGGCCGTAACAAGCGTTGATGGAATGACGGCAGATTGGGCGCATTTGCCTTATGAGTTTTTAGCAGATGTATCAAATGATATTATAAACCAGGTAAGGGGAATTAACAGGGTAGTGTACGATATTAGCAGTAAGCCGCCAGCTACTATTGAGTGGGAATAAGGGTTTTTGAGGTTTTAAAAGTGTAGAGGAGTTTATAAATGAATGTAAAACAGGTATGAAAAAGATTTTATTTAACGGTATTACTTGTATAACTTTTATGTTGCTTTTGCAAAAAGCAAGCGCATTTGCCGATAGTATTCCTTCTACCAAAACATACAGGGTAGGGGTATTTGCCCCGCTTTACCTGGATTCTGTTTTTTCTGAAACCGGAAATTTTAGATACCGGGAAGGTATGCCCAAATTGATGACTTCGGCACTCGATTTTGTAAGTGGAGTACAAGTGGCTTTAGATTCGATGCGGGGTATTAATGACCGTATTGAATTAACTGTTTATGACACCAAATCTTTCAAAAAACCACTGGCATCTTTAATCAGTAATTCTAAACTTAATCAATTAGACTTGTTGATTGGTTCGGTAAAAGATTCAGATTATAAACAATTGGCAGACCTTGCCCTTGTAAAAAATATTCCCTTTATTTCTGCTACTTACCCCAATGATGGCGGCATTAGTAAAAACCCTTTTGTGATAGTAGTTAACTCTACATTAAAGGCTCATTGCGAAGCTATTTATAGTTTTTTATTGCAAAATCATGGTACAGATAAAATATTTTTGTGCCGTAAAAAAGGCCAGCAGGAAGATAAAGTGGCTGCATATTTCAGGTTGATAAATGAACAGGATGGCCGATCGTTACTCAATATACAAACGCTGAATTTTGATAGTTCAATTTCGGCCAATTTTTTAAAAACAAAGTTAGATAGCAACCGGCAGTCCGTTATTATTGGTGCATCTTTAGATGAAAGTTTTGCGCTCAATCTTGCCACAGCGTGCAATACATTAAAAGATCAATATCCACTCACCCTTATTGGAATGCCCAACTGGGATGCCTTTAAGTCACTTACCAAAAAAGGAAGCCTGGAAAATTTTCCCATTTATTTTACATCTCCTTATTTTAATACCAAAGCAGATAGCAGCAGCCGGCAATTGTTAGATGTTTATACCCAAAAAACTAAGGGTAAACCCAGTGATGTTGCTTTTAAGGGCTTTGAAGTTGCACGCATTTTTGTAAAACTACTTACATTATATCCCAACGATTTTATGAGTCATCTTAATGAAAAGTCGTTAAAAGTATTTTCCGATTATAACTTTCGCCCTGTAATGAAAAAGGGTAGCAATGTGCCAGACTACTTTGAAAACAAACACCTTTATTTTATTAAAATATTAAATGGATCGGTGGTAAGAGCCTGGTAAGCAGGGGAGAGGGTTAACAAATAAAAAGATTTTGGTGTATATTTTTAAGAAACCAGGCTGTTGTAAAATATTATTTCTGTTTTTTTTTGAGCCTGTGTATATATCTTTATTCAGCTTCAATAGCAAATATGATTTTGTTATTACTCAATTTTAGTAAAAGAAAGGACTAATTACACTTGTTCAGCAGAGCTTTATTCAACTTTTATAACACAATTTGGTTTTACATCAGCACAACTAAACTGGTTTTACACTTTCTATATGGCTCATAAAAAAGTTAATCTCCCCAGCAAAGTTTGTATAGTGTGCAACCGGCCATTTACCTGGCGCAAAAAATGGGAAAAAGTATGGGATGAGGTAAAGTACTGTAGTGATAAATGCAGGAACACAAAGACCAAAATAAAGTAGGCAACTGTAAAACAATAGTAACAATCACCCTGTTATTTAGTTAAATTTAGGCATGAAAAAATTACTTATACTGCTCTTTATAGCCAGCATATCTGTTGCTTTTATCAATATAGCGAGTGTATTTAACTTAAAAGAAACACCAACTTATATACCACCTAGCAAACAAAGAACGGGTGATGCAACAAAAGGTTACCAGTACCTAACCTCCGGCGATTACTTAAAAAGTGGCATACCTTATACCTTTTTTGTGATGGGAGCGCCAAGAGATACCAATAATTTTTTAAACAGAACCGGACTTAATAAAACACTTTCGCATGATTTTACCGCAGTTAAAGCCCCTAATGGAGAAACTGTAGTTGCTCCCAATTGCCTGCAATGCCATGCACAAATGTTTGATGGAAAATTGATAGTGGGCCTTGGTAATTCGTTCAGCGATTTTACACAAAACCGGGAAAGTATTGCGCTTGTTGCTGAAAAAATGTTGAAAAATTTAACTGGCACCAATGCAAAGAAATATGACGCTGCTAAAAGTTTTATTGCTTCGTTAAAAACTATTTCTCCCAACTTAATTACCAGTACAAAAGGAGTAAACCTTGCTGATGCATTGGCCGCTATTTTGGTGGCTCATAGAGACCCTGTTACATTGCAATGGAGTGATAAAAATCTAATGCCTTTGCCTGCAGAAATTATACCTACAGATGTGCCTGCATGGTGGTTGTTAAAAAAGAAAAATGCCATGTTTTACAATGGATTTGGCAGGGGCGATTTTGGCCGGTTTTTAATGGCGAGCAACCTGCTTACCGTAAGTGATACAAGTGAGGCAATAGAAGTAGATAGCCATTTTAATGATGTGCTTGCATATATTTATTCGCTTACACCACCCAAATATCCGGCAGCAATTGATGGAGTATTGAGTGCAAAAGGCGAAAAGATTTTTACAGCAAAATGCAGTGGGTGCCATGGTACGTATGGCGAAGGCGGCAAATATCCAAACTTGCTTATTCCGGAAAGTATTATCCAAACAGATTCGTTGCTGTATTCATCTAATTATTCTAGTCCGCAGTTTGTAGATTGGTTTAATAAAAGCTGGTTTACATCTGGTGATCATCCGGCAAAATTAGTGCCTTACCAAGGCTACATTGCGCCACCACTCGATGGTGTGTGGGTTACAGCACCTTACCTGCACAATGGATCTGTACCTAATTTAGAAGCAATGCTGAACAGTGCCATTCGCCCAACTTATTGGCAACGAAATTTTACAAAAGCAGATTATAATTATCAAATTCCCGGTTGGAATTTTACTTTAAAAGATGCACCTGGTAACAGCGAAGTGTATAATACCACATTAAGAGGTTACAGCAATAAAGGTCATTATTTTGGTGATAAATTAAGTGATAAAGAAAGAAAGGCTGTGATTGAATATTTAAAGACGTTGTAGCGGAAATCTGCTTACCCTATTCAGCAAGCAATCGGTTTTACTTTCAATCTTCCATTCTCTATATGTGTAATAAAGTTTCTGTTAAAATTTGGTTTAGGTGTACAGAGAAGGCAATTCATTAAAATATACACATTGACGATGTAGTTGTTGAAACATAAGGTTATTACAAAACCTATTTTATCAGTATTATTAATTTTTAATTGCAGGAACAGTTGATATTTATTGAGCCATCTGCTTTGAGCACATAATGAGTTTTTGATTTATTATAATTGGCAAGTTCAGCTTATAAATATACTGCATCAAATGTATAGTTAACCTGCATTTCTATTGCGATTTAAAGTATGTCCATCTGCCATTGAAATGAAGCCGCTTTTACGGCTTTTTTGTATTAGTTCTGTTTACTATCATCTTTATTCTGAAAAATTTATGGCGGATATCAATGCAGCAATTATTTACTGCCAAGAGCCTTGCGTGGTAAATGAATATCGTTGCCACTCTCATCAAGCAACGGTATGTCTAATTCATTTTGTTTTGCAAATGCAATTAACTTTTCAATATTTTCTTTGGTGGCATTTTAAAGTTGCAGAAGCATTTTATAAGTACAAATTTTATCATAATAATTGTATTCTGCTTTAAATGAAAGCTATAAAAGTATTTCAACTACTTGTTGATAGCATGAGTAGCCTTGCAGCTAAATTAGATTCCTTTTACTTAAAGCCACATTCCAACAATATAAAATAATCCAGTTCTTTTTCTCTGCTAGCTGCATTTAAAAAGGGTAAAGTTAACTGGCTTACAGGGTAGGTTTTAAACCGTGCAATTTCTTTTACTGATGTAGTTTGTTTAATCAAATCAGGTAAAAATTCAGGCGTGGTAAATATTACTATCTGTTTTTTGACGGTTATTGAATCTGTTAAAGCTGCAATACCAGCCGAGCGGAGTACAGTTTGTTTTGCATACCATTCAAAACTATAAGCACTGCATTTATACATAATGGGCGTTGCCAATGGCCTATACTTATTTATGTAGTTACCTGCCTGTGTACCGCCTTGATATTGTAATAAGGCAGGATAAAAAAGCAGGTTTAAGTATATAAATAGAGCCGTTGAAAAACATATAGTTTTACCTGATAAAGTATATAGTCTATCTCCTTTAAAAGCTGCAATAAAAACTATGCTTACAAATAATATCAATATAAACGGCCATGGTAAATGATTAAAGCGGGTAATGATGGCCAACAAACTAATGACGATAACAGCTACAAGAAAGATACATGTTTGTACAATGTTCCAGTTTTTTATTGTTGTTTCTTTTTTGATGCCAACTAAATATACCGCAGTAACTATAGCAAAATGCGGAAAAAGAATTACTATATAATGTGGTAATTGAAACTTTGACAGGGAGAATAATACAAAAGTAATTGCAATGCTTCCTGTAATAATCAGTTGTTCACTCGTGGTTTTAGTTAGTTTTTTAAAACTATAAAAAATGGCAACATAAGCAATTAATGACCATGGTAAAAAGGCCCATAAAAAAGTATGCAAAAAGAAGGTAATGTCCCCTTCGCCTTTGATAGGGCCACTATTAAAAAAGCGTCCAAACTGGCTATCCCAAAAAAAGAATTTTATGCCGGAAACATTTGTAGTACCAAATACAATTTTTTCAGGATGCAGATCAAATTGCTGGTAAAGGCAATACAATTCCGGAGTTATAAATAGAAAGCTGAGCGCAATAAGCAACCACCATTTGGGTTGTATAAATTCTTTCCATCGTTTATTGTATAGCCAGTAAATGATTAATCCGCCGGCAATAGTAATCAATACAAAAATCCCTTTGGTGATGCAGGCGGCTGCACAAAAAATGGCAGCCCATACAATATGCCACGAAATTTTATGCTGCAAACTCTGGTATAAATGAAATGTAGCAGCAATGATAAATGTGGTTAGGTAAGCCTCTGCACGTACATCAAATACAGATAGAAAAAGATGCAAAGATGTAATAAAGATGATTGTTGCAAACCTTGCTGTTACAGTGTTGTATAGTTTTTGAGCCAATTGATAGCAATAAAATGTACCGGCTAAAAAGCTAATAAATGCAGGTAGTTTATAGGCAAAATCGTTGATGCCGAAAAGTTTGAAACTAGCTGCAATAATCCAAAAAGGTAAATGAGGCTTGTCTAGCCAGTTGTGTCCATCGCCAATTAAGTTTACCCAATCATTGGTATTGGCTATGTTCTTTGCAATAGTTGCATATAGAGCAGCATCTGCCTCCATAATACCGTTGGTAAGGCTCAGGGCATGTAAACATATTCCTGTAATCAGGAAAACAGGGAACCAGTTTTTTTCTAAATAATTCTTCACTTAATCAGGTGTTGTTGGAGTGTATGGGTAATTTTTTGCTGCTAAATGATTGTTTTTTTAAAATGAAGGTGCCAGTATTTAAATATTTTTGAAACAAGTAAGCCAGCCATAATACCAAGTAATGCACCAGCCAGTGTATCTAGCGGAAAATGTTTACCTACATATATTTGTGCATAGCAAATGGAAGTTGCCCATGGCCAAACCCAATACCATCTTTTATTAAGTAAGTACTTTATTAATGTAAACCAAATAGTAGCTAACCCAAAGTGGTTGGCCGCATGCGAAGAGGGAAATCCGTACCGGCCTCCGCAATCAATTAGCATGTAAATTGTACTGTTTAAACTACTATCGTGGCATGGCCTTAGTCTTGCTACCCAGGGTTTAATTATTGAAGCGCTCGTATAATCTGTAATTAAAAAAGTAAGCAGGCTAGCCGCTATAAAAGGAGCAAACATTTTTGGATTGCCTTTATACACTTTGTACAGTACAAAAATATATAAAGGTATCCAGGTGTTTTGATTGCGTAGCCCCAGCATAAGCCAGTTTAACCATGAAATATTTCCGGTATGATTGATTGCGTAAAAGACAGCTTTATCTGCCTTAATAAGTTCTTCAATAATTGATAACAGCATAGTTAAAGTGTCATTTGATTGCCTTTAAATTTATTGGCAGCTCATTTTGTCAACAGCCGGAAAAAATCTTTACAAGCTGGTTTTGCGTACTGCATTACAGATGCTATTACGTAAACTACAAGCCATAGCAGCAACTTATACATACTAAGTTTATAAGTGCGAATGGCAGATAGCTTATTTATCAAAACCGTAAAAAGGTATAGAATATTTGCTATAAAACTAAAGATTCTTCCATTTAAAACTGCTAATAATATGATCCATATCTACCTGTAAAAAATCCTGTACTGGTTTTAGTGAATCAGCATTTGGCGTTACATCAAAATACAAAGCACCTCTTATAAAATGCTTTATGCTATCAGTTAAAAAAAACTGTTTAGCAGTAGCAGCGTTACCTCCTACTTTAAAAAAAACGCCGCTTATGCCTTTGGGGGTTATTATCAAACTGTCTTTTATTGAGTTAGAAATTACATCATTTTTATTGGTTAGCGTAAAAGCATCACTCACCATTTTGTCAAATAAATTAATCCCAAACGAGTCTTTATATACCCCATTGCTTTGCTTAACCTTGTACAATGTTTTGCCGCCAATTATTTTATAGCTCAAAAAAATTCGTCCATTAAATTGTGGAAAATCTATATTACGCCAAAATGAGTTTTCGGGGTTATTATCAAAGTAAGTTGTATCCTGTACTATTTTGGCATACACAGGGTATTCAAAACTATATGGAAAGCCAGGTTCATCAAATAATTGATATTGTCTTGCAGGTAAATCAATTTGGTAATAGCCTCTTTTTTTTGAAACATAGGCAGAATTACAAGCAAGAAAAATTACAGTAATGCTAACCAATAAATATACAATACTTGCTTTTTTTATGTATGATGGTAATTTTTTGCAGTCTATTTTCACTTTCACTTTCTTTACCATTGGTTATTTTTGTACACATTTAGTTAAATAGCTGCAGGTTCAGCCTTTATAATAACTTTTATTTTATCAATTCTGTTTTTATTTATAGCAAGCGGAATAAATATAAAATCGCCACTTACAATTTGTTCTTCTATTTGCGGAAATTCACCTGCAATTTCAAGCACCAATCCTGCAAGTGAGTCACTATCGCCTCTAACACTTTCAAAGGTATCTCCGGGCAGGTTCATCGCTTTGCAAACATCATTTATCATTGTTTTGCCCTCAAAAATATAATTGTAGTCGTCAATTTTTTTATTGGCACTCTCTTCATCATCAAACTCATCTCTTATATCTCCAATTATTTCCTCCATAATATCTTCCAATGTAACAATGCCAGAAGTGCCCCCAAACTCATCTACAACGAGGGCAAAATGTATACGCCGGTTTCTAAACTCCTGTAGCAAATCTTCAATTAGTTTTTGCTCATGTACAAAAAATGGGGGACGTATTAAACTATGCCAATCGTAATTATCTACTTTACTTGCATTTACATGTGGCAGTAGGTCTTTAGTGTGTAGCATACCTACCACTTCATCTAAATTGTTTTTGTAAACAGGCAGGCGGGAATAATGTAATTCTTCAACACGCTTTATTACATAATCAAAGCTGCTATTAAAATCAATTCCATTTACATCTAATCTTGTTTTCATTACCTGCCGCACAGGCGTGCCGCTAAATTTTCTAATGCCTTTCAATATTTGTTTTTCCTCAATTGTAGCTTCATGATCTGGCAATAAATCAATAGCATAGTCAAGTTGGCTATTATCTAATAAGGTTGAATTATTAGGCGAAAATTTTTGTTCAATATTATCACTTAATTTAACCAGTCTTCTGCTAAATCCAAGGCTGAAAAAAAAGCCATGAAAAAGTTCAATTACCAATGAAGCAGTTGATGCAAACCAAATTTTATGGTTGGTGGCCCAAACCTTTGGTAACACTTCTCCAAACAATACCAATAAAAAAGTAACGATAAGAACTTTTAATAAAAAAGTAGCCCAAAATCCTAGCCCAAGGTTAAGTATTTCCAGCCACCCATCCATCAGGATATTTGAAATTAATATAATGCCAATATTAACAAAACTGTTGGCTATCAGCATAGATGCCAATAATGTTTTAGGTTGCTCAAGCAGTAGTACAATCCGCTTAAATGCAGGCTGCTGCTTTGTTTTGAGCATATTAATGTCTTTGTAAGTAAGTGAGAAAAAAGCTACTTCGGAGCCAGCCATTAAAAAAGAAAGGATAAAAAGAATAACGGCCAAAAATATTAATACGGCTGTTGCAGCAGGTGGAATTACCAGCAACCAAAAATGTAATTTGCTGGTAAAATATAAAACCGAATGGTAATCCAAAATGATAGTTTTAGTAAAAAAATAGTGCTACTTATTTATAAATAATTTTCAAACTTTTTATATCGTTTTTTTCAAAAAGGTAATCTCTCAGATCCATTTCCAGCATCGTCGCTTTCCTCATTTAATTCGTCTGGTATTTCAATGTCACTTATGCCTGCCGTACCAGGATCATTTTTTTTATCAAGCATTATTAAATTATCACCTACAATTTCTGTTACAAATTTTTTATTCCCGTCTTTATCTTCCCAGCTTCTTGTTTTTATCTTGCCTTCAATATAAACGAGGCTGCCCCGGTGTAAATATTTTTGTGCAAGTTCAGCAAGTCCACGCCATAATACTATTGTATGCCACTCTGTTTGTGATATTAATTTTCCGCTTCTATCTTTAAAAGTTTCTGTAGTGGCAAGAGAAAATTTGGCAAAACCAATATTTCCTTCTAAAAACTGCATATCAGGGTCTTTACCTAAATTGCCAATAAGCGTTACCCTGTTTACACTTTTCATAATAAAAAAATATATAATTTGAAAATGATAAAAGTCTGGAACAAACTTAAAGATACATTTTTATCTTTTAAATAATTATTGATAAATTTTGGAAAAGGGAGGTTTAATAGTTCCGTTTTATCAATTATTTGATACCCGGTAATTGATGGTTTTGTTGTAAGCTGTATAGTTATAAATTGGCCACATATTGTTTGATGTGTTAAAGGTTGTTTGTATATATCCGATATAGATGTTGCTGTTAACTGTTGTTTGCCCAGCATCCTTTTGATGGTATTCCCCGCTATTATTTCTTCTAAGGGTGTAGCCGCTTCACTCTCAAACAGCACAAATTCATACAAATTTTCCCAAATATCATTGGGCCCTCTTTTACGAACATACACTCCGCCTTTATACTCCAAAATTACATAGTTAAACCATCTCGTTTTTTTTACAATAAACTTTTCCTTTACAGGCAACAAGTTTACTTTATTGCCTAATAAAGCCTTACACTCTTTACTCAATGCACAGTTACTGCAGAGTGGAAGTTGTGGTTTGCAAACTACTGCCCCAAAGTCCATTAATGCCTGGTTGTAAATGCCGGGTGTTTGTACGGGTAACAATTCGTTTGCCAAAAGAGCATATTGCTTTTTGCCCTCCAAACTATCAATAGGTGTTTCAATTCCAAAAAATCTTGATAAAACCCTGTAAACATTACCATCTACTACGGCATGTGGCAAATTAAATGCAAATGAAGCAATTGCTGCCGCAGTATATGGACCAATTCCTTTTAAAGCGATAATACCATCATACGTTGCTGGAAAATTTCCCCCAAAATCATTTGTAATTATTTTTGCAGTTGCTATCAGGTTTTTGCACCTTGTGTAATACCCAAGGCCTTCCCAAAGTTTAAAAACAATCGTTTCGTTTGCAGCGGCTAATGCTTGTACAGTTGGAAATTGATTAATAAACCGGTTGTAATACGCTAGCCCTTGTTCAACCCTTGTTTGTTGTAAAATAATTTCGCTCAACCATATTTTATAAGGGTCTTTTTCACCCTTCCATGGCATTTTGCGGTCATTTTTTTCTGTATTCCACCGCAATAAATTACTGGAAAAAAAGGCAAGTTTTTTAGCATTAAATTTTGAGATTGGTGCCATTTTTCTGGTAATAGTAAAATTAAATTATAGAATATCCTGGTTTTAATTTGTTTATTTAATCCTGTACAATAATCATTATAGAAAGGGTTTACAATATGATGGTTGATGATGTTTGGTAAACTACAGCTTGGATGAAACTCCCCCTCTGGCACCTTTATAAATAGTTGAGTAAGCAGAGTTAACATAACCATAGCTTAAAAGTACTTAATAATAAAAAGTAATTGCAAAGGCAAAAATGCTATGTATTTAATTAGATTTTAACATTATTTTTTATGTTTTAAGAAATTTTTTAAATACTTGTTTGATAATCAACCTATAATATTGTGTTTTTCAAAATAATGTATTAAATTACTTTTGATTTATTTTTAAACACAATAATATGAGAAAAGCAGACCTTATTTCAGAAATATCAGATAAGACAGGCATCCCAAAAGTAGATGTAATGGTTACTTTAGAAACTATGTTCAAAGAAATAAAAAAATCACTTATAGAAGGTGAAAATATTTATATACGTGGATTTGGAAGTTTTATCACAAAAAAGCGAGCTGCAAAAATTGGGCGTAATATAAAATTAAATACAGCAGTAGAAATACCGGAACATCATATTCCTGTATTTAAGCCAGCTAAAGAGTTTGTGTTAGAAGTTAAAAACAAACGAATAGATGATAGTGCAAATCCTACTTTTTAAAAGGTAATTTTTACTTTTTACTTTTATTAATTGGTACTTTTTTATTCATTTTAACTTAACATTATTTTTTAAATATTTTATCCTGCATACATTAAAAATTTACTTGTAAAAACATAAAAACTCCCTTTTTTTTTATACTATTTCAACAATAAATCATGTTGTATGGGCATTAAATTTTTTGCATACTCAACAAATAAATTTTTCATTTCCCCCTTTTTTTTAAATCTATCCTACCCCCAAAACATTATTAATCTACCTTTGCACTCAAAAAAAGGTGAAAAAACAACAACTATATTTAATTTCTGGGGGTATTGGGCTATTTCTACTACTTTTTTTGTTTGGGAGTACCGTTGCAAAAAAAGATACGTCGGTATCAAATCCGGCTTCTCAAGCGGCTAAGCAATCATTTGATATTAATAAAAATTTAGCTGAAGCAAAGCAAAAGTTAACAATACCACAGGCTAATTTTATAGCTAGGTTAGAAAATAGTGTTTCTCGCGGCGATGTAAAAACCCAGCAGGAACAGGCCTTTACGCAATTAGCCAACTACTGGCGGGATAGTATTGACAACCATGAATTGTATGTTTTTTATATTTTCAAGGCGGCAAGCTTGGTAAATTCTGAAAAAAACCTCACCTTTGCCGCCCGGCAAATTTTAAGAGAGGTAAAATCTGAACAATCACCTGTTTTAAAAGGCTGGAAGGCGGAGCAAGCAATTGCACTGTTTGAAAAAGCGGTTATTCAAAATCCTGCAAGTGATTCGCTTAAAGTAGAATTAGCAAGCTGTTATGTATTTGGAAAAGGAATGGCAGGCGATGCCCAGGAAACGATGAAAGGTATTCAGCAATTATTGCAAGTAGTAAAAAATGATTCTGCAAATATGCAGGCTCAGTTGGTACTAGGTATTGGAGGTGTAGTTTCTAATCAATACGATAAAGCTGTAGTACGCCTTGAAACAGTGGTAAAAAACCAACCTGCCAATATGGAAGCAATAACCTGGCTGGCAGAGGCTTACGAAGCAAAAGGAGATAAGAAGAATGCCATTAAATGGTATGAATATAGCAAACGGATAGCAGATGATTTAATGTATAGCAAAGAAGTTGATAAACACATAAAACAACTTAAATAGCTTTGATTGATTTCATTTTTTGAACAAAATATTTTTAACAAGTAAAAAGATCACACATGCCTTGCGGTAAAAAAAGAAAACGTCATAAAATAGCAACACACAAACGTAAAAAACGTTTAAGAAAGAATCGTCATAAAAAGAAATAGTTTTTACTTGTAAATAGCTTATAAACTAGGGTCTTTATTTTGGTTATAATATCATCTGTGGCTTGTAAAAGCCATAGATGTTTGTATAGTAGCACCATCCTATTCGTAACATTGTTGTTGCGACAAAAATGTGTATCTTTTGACAAAGGAATTAATAATAAATGCGGCACCACAAGGGGTAGAAATAGCTCTGATGGAAGATAAAAAGCTAGTGGAGTTGCACAACGAAAAAACTGATGCAAACTTTGCGGTAGGTGATTTATACATGGGTAAGGTTAAAAAGCTTATACCAGGTTTAAATGCTGCTTTCATAGATGTTGGATTTGAAAAAGACGCATTTCTTCACTACACCGATCTTAGCCCATACATAAAATCTCTTCTAAAATTTACTAACCAATCTATGTCTGATAAATCAGAAGATGGATTTGATTTTGGTAAATTTACTGTAGAGCCCGAAATAATTAAAACCGGTAAAATTGCAGAGGTTTTAAGTGGAAGGCCGAATGTACTTGTGCAAATACTTAAGGAACCAATAGCTGCCAAAGGCCCCCGATTAAGTTGCGAAATATCCTTACCCGGTCGCTTTGTAGTGATTACTCCTTTCAACGATGTAGTAGCAGTATCAAGAAAAATACACTCATCTGATGAAAGACGCAGGTTACAGAAAATAATTGAATCTGTAAAACCTAAAAATTTTGGAGTAATTGTTCGTACTGCTGCAGAGGGTAAACAAACAGCAGAATTGCATGAAGATTTATTAGCATTGGTGCAAACCTGGAAAACTATTCAGCAAAATTTAAAAGACGCTGTACCCCCTGCCAAAATATTAAGTGAGCAAGGCAAAACCAATAGCATGCTTCGTGATTTACTTAATGAAGATTTCAATCGCATTGTGGTAAATGATAAAAATATTTTTGCTGATACAAAGGCCTATATACAACGCATAGCACCAGAAAAGGCTGATATTGTTACCTATTACAACAATGGATCTCCCATATTTGATAGTTTTGGAATAACCAAACAGGTAAAAGCAGCTTTTGGTAAAACTGTAAATTTGCCAAGTGGCGCCTATCTTATTATAGAACATACAGAAGCGCTCCATGTAATTGATGTAAATAGTGGCTACAAAAGCGTAAGCAATAACCAGGAGCAAAATGCGCTTGAAACAAATTTGGAAGCGGCTGAAGAAATAGCAAGGCAATTAAGGTTAAGAGATTTAGGTGGCATTATTGTAGTTGATTTCATTGATATGAAATTAATGGAAAATAAAAAACGCCTGGCAGATTCAATGGAGCAGTTTATGCAAACAGACCGTGCCAAACATGCTGTGCTGCCCATTAGTAAATTTGGCTTAATGCAAATTACAAGGCAACGCATGAAGCCGGAAATGAATATCAACACTTCCGAAACCTGCCCGGCCTGCCATGGTACAGGAAAAATATCATCTACACTTATTTTAGAAGATGAAATTGAAAAGAACCTGAATTACCTTATTATGCAAAAGCATAGAGGCCTTACCATTGTATTAAACCCCATTTTGCACGCTTACCTTACCAAGGGTTTAATATCTAAGCGCCGCAGGTGGGCATGGAAATACAAACAACAAATTAAACTGCTTGCCAATGCCTCCTATCAACTTATAGAGTTTCACTTTTATGATGATAACGACGAAGAAATTAAATTATAATAAAAATGCCTCTTGAAAAAGGGGCATTTTTATTAAAGATATATACTAGTGTCACGTCAAATAGAAATTGTCGGATATAATTTTTTTAATTTTATCCTCGCCTTATCATTTGTAAACTGCCAGTTAATCTTAGCCTCTTTATTATTTCTGTTCTCCTGCCATGCTTTGGCTTCCTTTTCCATTGTTTTTATTTCACCAATCCTTCTGTTCAAACATTGCCCC
>JBBQTZ010000015.1:0-36351 GCA_038234405.1 Chitinophagales bacterium | reverse complement strand
AAAACCTTTAAAGTTCTAAATGCAGAACCGCAGTCAAATTTAAAAGCCATATAACATGTAGTTATCGTATCTGCCTGATTATAGTAATATTTAATAATAAATTTTTTACAAAATTCGCTTTCAAATGCCATGGCATCCACTTGAGGATTATAAATTGGCCCAAAATCAAATTCCCAATATCTTTGTGGGGTATTTGGGATTTGATTGAATTGTGAAGCAATAGACAATTTGTTGCCCAGCTCATCAAAAATTCTTAAACTATCTTTATTATATGGGGCATTATCCTCGGTATAAAGATATTGGTTATTAGCATTTTTTAGTATAAGAATAACTCCTGAGTTGCTAATATCCGCAGGCTCTTCACATTTATACTTTCTACAAGAGGTACCTACAATAAGCACTAAAGAAAAGTAAAAGCCGCCAACTAATATTTGTTTTATTCTTTTCATAAACATACCCTTTTAAGAATTTTATTATTGGTTAATTGACAAGCAATGTCTCTCTGTTGATAATAAATTTGAAGGTGTAGTTGCTTAATGCTACTAATAAATTTATAGGCTCGAACAAGTTATTTTCTGCCAGAGCAGTTTATCCAATTAGTATTATGAGTAGGTATTTAACTAATGCGTCAAGTAGACGCTAAATAATTATTTTGTGATAGCGAGGAAAATTTATGATCGAAGTTGTGTCTATATCACAGTTCGTTGGAATATTGCACTCGATAATCAAGTGTCATTTTTTATGCCAATCATTTGCACCAACTGCTGCAGTACTATCTGCCCCATAGTATCACAAGCCGTAAAATTATTGTTTTGGAAGTACGCATTCAATTCATTGCGAAGCAAGATTACTTTATAATTGTCTGATATTTCTTCGGCTGCCATGGCTTGTAATAGATGGCCGAGTTGCTCCTTATTATCCTGGGCATATAACGCAAGTTCTATTCTTTCCTGTATCCGTATTTGTTCTATCCATTCGTTGGATAAAACAGATTTTACCAATTGCACATACTCAATATTTTCTTTGTAAAATTGTGGCAGGTAAAGGTTAAGTCTGCCTTCGTAGCATTGCTGATCAAAGTCTATAGCCCTTATCTGGTATGGCTTTTGTGAAATACCTGTTTTAACAGCCACAAAATTATAGCTCCGCATATCGCCTAATAGTCTGGCAAAGCAGCGCTCGTTAAACCGGATAAATTCTTCTGCTACCTGTGTTTTTTCTTCAGCGGATAAATGGCTTATTTCATCGGCAAATTCATCGCCTGGTATACCAGCAATATGCTGCTCTACAAGGGTGTTGTTGTGGTATAAATAATGCGTAGTGTTGGCAGTTAATAAATGTTCTAATTCTAACCCAAAAATGCGGTTGCTGTCTGCTGCCTTTATATAGAAAAAATGAGTTTGCTCATTGGTATTATCTTGAAGCGTTATTCTAAAAGGCATGCTGTTGGCATATTCACAAAAGTCGATAGCGGTAACAGTTAGGGGTTGGTCATCTATCTTCAATAACAGGCAATAGGTAGCTATTAATTGTTGTTGCAGGGTAAGTAAAAGCGCCGCATCATACACTACATTTTCCCAATGGGTATGCCGGCCATTTGCATCTCTAATGGCATTGGTGTAACGATAGTGAAATAAATCTGCGTAAGCAACCGGTAATAAAATGTCTCTTTTATATAGCTGCAAATAAGTTTGTAAAGCTGTATTAACCGGATACACTTCTTTTTGCATTAACGGCCTATCTGCCTGATTGCTGAGTGCGGCATTTACAATATGAGAAAATTGCATGGCGTAAGTTTAGCTACTACAAAACCAAGGTTACACATTCACCGGTACAGAGTGCACAGCCGCAGCCATTTCTCTTATCAATGAGGTATCTTTTTCAATGGCATTGCCAACCACAATTACATCTGCACCGGCTTTGCAGTTTAGGTAAGCTTTTTCGGGATGTGTAATACCTCCACCTACTATTAGAGGTACCTTAATACATTGAGCCACTTTTTCTATCATGCTTTCGGTAATGGGCCTTCTTGCACCGCTGCCTGCATCCATATAAATAAGTTGCATGCCCAACATTTCTCCGGCCATTGCGGTACACATAGCTATTTCGTTTTTATCTGCCGGCAAAGGGCTTGCATTAGATATATAAGAAACTGTTGTTGGTGCACCACCATCTACCACCATATATCCGGTAGGCATTATTTCGAGTCCGCTTTTCTTTACAAAAGGTGCAGATACTACGTGCTGCCCTATCAACAACTCTGGGTTGCGGCCACTAATTAACGATAAATACAATAAAGCATCTGCATATTTACTTACCTGCGATGGGCTACCAGGAAAAAGTATAGTAGGTATGCTGCATTCCCGTTTAATAAATTGCAGGCATTCATCTAAATAATTAGAAATAACAAGGCTTCCGCCCACTAAAAAATAATCAACCGAAGCTTCTACAGACATTTGTATCAATTGGCCTATATTAGAATCATTAACCTTATCGGGGTCAATGAGTACGGCAAATGATTTTTTACCTGATCGCTTACGCTCTGTTAAAGAATGATAGATAGCTTTTGACATCAACTAATAGTTCGTTCGTTGCAAAAATCTTACTTTTTTTGTTTCCAATAAAATAAAGATAAGGAATGACTTGCTTACTTTACTATCTGTTATCAATATTAGGTAATTTTGGGTATGGATATTTCGGCAGAACTCACATTTAAAACAGCCCGCAGTGGTGGCAAGGGTGGGCAAAATGTAAACAAGGTAGAAACAATGGTAGAAGGCTATTGGGATGTAGCTGAATCTGCTTTGGTAGATGCGGATGCAAAACAATTGTTACTGTATAAGCTTGCCAACAAAATTAACTCCCAGGGTTTATTACAGGTAAAAAGCCAGGCAGACAGATCGCAACTGGCCAATAAGTTGACTGTTATTAAAAAAATTAATGAGTTGGTAACAAAGGCATTGATCATCCCTAAAAAAAGAAAAGCTACCAAACCCGGCAAAGCTGCCAGGGAGAAAAGGATAGATAACAAGAAAAAGGCAGGCGAAATAAAGCAGAACAGAAAAAAAGTAACCTTATGAAAAGGCTAATTTTATTGTTGGCTGTTTATTTTTTTATCATACCGGAAAATGCCAATAGCCAACAAGTAAAAGCGCAGCAGGCAAATGGTAAAGTAAGCATTGTATTTCGGCATTTAATAGGCAAGCAACCACTTATACTTGGTGATAGTAATTATACCAACCCTTTTGGTGAAAGCTTTAGCCTTCGTAAGTTTAAATATTATATCTCTAACGTTGGTTTTTTTACTGCAGGTAAAATAGTTGGTAAAAACAATTATTATCTAATTAACCAGGGCATAGATAGTTCAATGCTACTTAACTTGCAATTGCCGGAAAATAGCTATGATAGTATCTGTTTTTTAGTTGGGGTAGATAGTTTAATGAATACAGCCGGTGCTCAATCTGGTGCGTTAGATCCGTTAAATGATATGTACTGGACCTGGCAATCGGGTTATATAATGCAAAAGCTGGAGGGTAGCTCTCCACAAAGCAATGTAGTAAATAATAAAATGGAGTATCACCTCGGTGGCTATCAGGGAAAAAATAAAGCACAGCGCCTGGTAACACTAAAATTTAACGAAAACGAGCTGTTGCAGGTAAAAAAAGGCAAACTAAGCAGTAT
The DNA here is from genome assembly GCA_038234405.1 of Chitinophagales bacterium. Classification (GTDB taxonomy): domain Bacteria; phylum Bacteroidota; class Bacteroidia; order Chitinophagales; family Chitinophagaceae; genus Ferruginibacter. The sequence goes on along the minus strand of JBBQTZ010000015.1, from coordinate 32,670 downwards.
TATAATTGAAGTGGATATCAATAAATTTTGGCAGGGTAACCTGTTGGTAAAAATTAGTGAAACACCTGTTTGTAATACCCCCGGCTTACTTTCCAGCATGCTAGCCGATAATTTTTGTAGTATGTTTTCGCTAAAAAATATTAAAAGCAGTCAATAAAAGTTCAATCTGTTTAATTGAAAATAAAAATCACTTTTTTACTGGTGTTTACAGTATTGTTCACTGCTTCTTTTATAAACAGCAGTGAGCAGAGACTTACCTATTTAAAACTGATTGTACCCAAAAACTGGCCTGCGCCTTCCATTGATATTTTTGCCGGCAATCCTTTAACAGAGCAGGGTTTTCAGCTTGGCCGTACATTGTTTTATGATGGCAGGCTTAGTAAAGATGGCAATATTAGCTGTGGAAGTTGCCACCAACAGTTTGCTGCATTTGTAAATTACGATCACGACTTTAGCCATGGCTTTAATAACAGCTTTACTACCAGAAATGCACCTGCCATTTTTAATGTAGCGTGGATGACGAGCCTGCATTGGGATGGCAGCATTAACCACCTGGAAATGCAGCCCCTTGCTCCCATTACTGCACCCAACGAAATGGCAGAAACGCTGGAAAATGTGCTGTTAAAAATCTCGGCAGATACTGCCTATCAACGACTATTTAAGGCGGCTTTTGGAAATACTGCTATCAACAGCCAACGCATGCTAAAAGCCATAGCTCAGTTTGTTGGCAGCATACAATCTTACAATACCCGGTACGATAAAATGAAACGTGGCGATACTTTTTTTACCCTAAGCGAGCAATATGGCTACAATGTATTTAAGGCTAAGTGCAATGCCTGCCATACAGAGCCATTATTTACCAACAATACATTTGCTAACAATGGCCTACAGGTAAACCCTGCATTAAATGATTTTGGCAGAATGAATGTAACCGGTTATGAGGGAGATTCTATAAAGTTTAAAGTGCCAAGCTTACGAAATGTGCAACTTACTGCACCATATATGCATGATGGAAGGCTGTTCACTTTATCGCAGGTGATTGCGCACTATACCAGTAAAATAGATACTACACAGCCTACGCTGCATCCCCTTTTGCAGCACAGAATTGCTATTACCAACCAGGAAAAAGTAGATTTACTGTCGTTTTTATACACACTTACTGATGCAGAATTAACGCATAATAAAAGGTATGGCCCGCCGGGGCTACCGTTTAGCGACTCCTACCTGCATGTGCATTAAATGAAAAGGGTTTAAGCAAACAGGTGTACATGTTTAAATGCCATCTGGTTTTCCTTTGTACCATCTTATAATAAACCAAAGAAAAGATATGTAAGCAGGTAAACCTAAAATAGTAGGTAAATACGTTTTTAAGCCGCTCATTTTTTTGGCATCTTTATCAACAATACTTTTATCTATGTAAACATTATTTACAGCAAAACCAAACAGTGCCAACGTCCATGATATGAGCAAAAAAGGGAATAGTACACCCATACCAATCTGGGTTTTTGTATAGGTAAATACGGTGAAATTGCCAGGTAGCAACACTATTATAAACAATATTGAGCAAGATGCAACGCTAAGCCAAAGTGATATTTTCCAAAGTTTCATATTGAACACGATAAGGGATAAAAAAAAGTGCAGCGGTTAGCAGGCACTTTTTGATAACGGGGTATTAAAAATTTTATTGTTTTCGCTTCCCTCTTAGCATATTAAATATTTGGGCTTGTTTTTCGGCCTCAGTTTTTTGGTCTGCCTGCTTTTTAATATTCTCCTGAATTTCTTTCTCCAGCTTTTCTTTTTTCTTTTGCAGGTTTACCCCATCTTCTGTAAGCGATGTATATTTTTTTTGTGCATTTTGGGTTATTTCATCCTGCTCAGTTATTTGCATTTCTAAATCATAAGCAGCACTAGCATCAATTTGCTTGTTTAAAAATATTTTAACATTGGCCATTAAAGCCGAACCAGCAGAATCTCCAATAAATTTTTCGTACCCGCCGGATACCAGTAAAGTAAGGATGGTATTGTCTTTTTCTTTCCTGCTTTTACGCTCTGTTTTAAAATACAAATCATACGAATTGGTTCCTAATTCTGGTAACACAACGCCTTTAAAAGTATAATATCCCCTGGTATCTTTTCCTTTGTAGCCTTTTTTTTCCATCATATCCACTATAGTTTTCATTACTGTTTTTTCAGCAAAGGGAACTTCTATCTCAGTGGCTGGTTCCATTACTTTTTGAAATTCGGCTGTGGTTAAGCGGGATTGAGAAAAACAATACGAACTGCAAAATACTATTACAACTAAAAGATACAATTTTTTCATTTTTAATATTTTTTTTATAAAGATACAACTTGTTGCAAAAAAGGATGACAGCAGCCTTTTAAAGGCGGCATTGCAAATTGTAGCTCCTGATTTTGGTAGGTGGGGATATCGACCGAGGCTCAGCCGTGGTCGGTGTCCTCACAAAATACTGCGTGCTGCGTCAATTTAAAATGCAACCCTTTCAAAGTAGGCATTGTAAAATCTATTACGGCCTCCAACTGCTTCACAGTTGAGCATTGTAGAACATTTTTTTATCCCAAAATGCTTCACTATTTTATCAGCCAAAAAATAAACTTACCTGCTAATCAGCATTGCGTTTAAAAATCTCCTTCCGTTATCAACTGCAAAATCTGGGTTTACTATCGTTTATACCAGTAAATTTGTTGCAAAACTAATTTATCGTTGAGTAATATAAAAAATCTGGCAGGGCAAACCATGTGGTATGGAGTAAGTTCAATAGCTGCCCGGCTTATCAATTATTTATTAACACCTTACCTTACTTATGCAGATACAATTAAAACCAGCGATTATGGTAAAATGGCGTTGGTGTATGCAGCTATCCCCCTTTTAAACGTAATTTTTACCTATGGTTTTGAAACAGCCTATTTCCGTTTTTCATCTAAAGAAGAAAATAAAGACAGTATTTACAATACGGCTGCTCTCTCATTAATATTTTCTACCATTTTTTTTACTGGTTTATTGTGGCTTAACCAGGCATCTTTTGGTAACGTTACCGGCCTTACAGATTTTCCAAAGTTGATACAATACAGTATTTGTATTATAGCAATTGATACCTTAACTGTAATTCCTTTCGCCAAATTAAGGCAGGAGGGAAGACCGGTAAAATTTGCTGCTGCAAAAATTTTTGGGATACTAATCAATATATTTTTTACCTGGTTTTTTATAAGTTATTGTGCCAACAGTGCAAAAGCAAATGGCAATAGCTGGGTATTGTTATTTTACAATCCAACCGAAAATCCCATTGTATATGTGGTACTGGCCAACCTGATACAAAGTGTTGTAACCTTAATTTTTTTAGCAAAGGAAATAACAGCCATCAGGTTTCAATTCAATACTAAACTTTGGCTAAAAATGATGGTTTACTCCCTGCCATTGATTATTGCGGGCATGGGTGGTATGGTAAATGAAACCTTTGATAGACTAATGCTTCGTTGGTGGTTGCCGGGCACTGCATTGCAAAAAGAAGCTGAAATTGGTATTTACAATGCCTGCTACAAATTGTCGATACTAATTACACTATTTATACAGGCTTTTCGTATGGGGGCCGAGCCATTTTTCTTTAAGCAGGCTGAAGGCAAAAACCCTCAAAGAACTTATGCCAGGGTAATGAAATTTTTTGTAATTGTAATCACCATTATGTTTTTGGTAGTAAGCATGTATATGCCGATATGGAAGCGTTTTATTGGGCCTAAATACTGGGATGGACTTGCTGTAGTACCCATTCTTTTACTGGCCAATATGTTTTTAGGTATTTATTACAACCTTAGTGTTTGGTACAAGCTTGGTAATAAAACTATTGCCGGTGCCTGGATAACCTTGGCCGGGGCTGCACTAACCATTACTATTAATTATGTATTTGTGCCCACCTACAGTTATATGGCCTGCGCCTGGGCTACTTTTTTTTGTTACGCAAGCATGATGGTTATTTCTTATTTGTGGGGGCAAAAGGAGTATCGGATACCTTATGCCTGGAAAAAACTACTGGCATATATTGTAATTGTAGTGCTATTATTTTTTATTCACAAAGGCATTATCCATTTTTGGAATAATACTGCTTTCAGTTTAAGCATAGCTACATTGTTAACTGGTAGCTATCTGTGGTTTATTGGCCTGGTTGAAAAGAAGGAATTGCCGCAATTACCCATCATAGGTAAGTTTTTTAAAAAATAATTTTAAGAAATGTTATTCTATTTCTGTTGATGCCTTACCTGGTTTTGCATATTGATAACGGGCAATTTTATCAGTAGTATAGTATGCATCTACCCCTAACGAAGTAATACTGCCAGCGTTGGCAATATTGATAAATCCATCAAGGGCTACTAAATCTTCATTTTGTAAATAAACATTCTGTAAAGCACCAATTACAAAAAATGTATTGTTGTGTTTGATGGGGATAATTTCTACAAGTTCCATTGCATACTGTATTTTACTTTCCGCTACAAATGGAGCCATGCAACCTGCCCTATACACCTCTGTAAGCCCTGTGGCAGAAAACTCACTTTCTTCTAAAGGATATTTGGCACTTGTTTGATGGGCCGCTGCTACTATACCGGGATGTATGTGGTTGATAGTGTACTGACCTGTATTTTCTATATTACTAATAGTATGTGGGGCAGCCTCTTTTGGCCTGTTTACATAGCCAATCAATGCTGGGTCTGCACCAATATGAACGATATTGCTAAAAATGGCAAGGTTGGGTAATCCATCGTTATTTACCGTGCCAATGAGGCTGGCAGATTTAAAGCCCGATAAGCAATTAATAAAATTGCCACGGTAAAACCTATCCCATTGTTGAATATCAGTAATAGAAAATTGTACCATATATTTATAATGATTGGATGGTAAAAAGGTTTACTAACAGGGCATTTTTTTCAGATTTTCAACTAAAAATCTGGTTACAATTGTAAATAATATTGGTTGTAAATATTCTTTGGTTTAATTTACTCTTTTACTCTATAGTGACTTTAGCCATAGTAAATTTAAATAGTATTTTTGGGATATTGTACAATTACAAATGCTCACTAAAAACTGTTTACTTTACAAATAAAATTAAAAAACTTATTATTCCATTTAAGGAATAAATGATATTGTAGTTAGATTGATAGTTTAGCACTTATCATCTTACTCCTCCTCCTCCTCGTCAACAAATTTTTCATAGCCTTTTCCCTCTACCCATTCCTCTTTAGGCACTCTTTTGCTACCAATTAAGTCTGCCACTAGTGAGGTCCAGCCGGTTTGATGGCTTGCGCCCAATCCAGCACCATTATCTCCATGAAAATATTCATAAAATAAAACCAGCTCTTCGTTGCCCGGTTTTTTATAAAAGTCATTGTATTCTCCATAAACTTTACGGCTGCCTTTTTCATCTTTAGCAAGCAGGCTTATTACTCTTTCTGTAAGCACTTTAGACGCTTCAACCAAATTTAGCATGTTGCCAGATCCTACAGGACATTCCACCTTTAGCGTATCGCCATAAAATTCGCCATACTTTCTTACAGAGCGTATAATAAGGTAATTGATAGGCATCCAAACAGGGCCACGCCAATTGCTGTTGCCCCCAAAAAGGTTGCTGGTAGAGTCGCCAGGATCGTATTGTATAGTATGCGCTTCTCCATTAACAGTTACGGAGTAGGGGTTGGCCTTATGGTATTTAGATAAAGCCCTGATACCTCCTTCAGATAAAAATTCTTCTTCGTTTAATAACCGTTTAAGCAGGTGTATAAGTCGTTCTTTTTGTACCAGCGATATAAGTGTTTGTTCACCATTTCCATGTTCTTCATTGGGGAAAAACAAGTTGTTTTTCTTGCGGTAATTATCAAACCAATCGCTCCGTTTTTTAAAGTCGGGTAATTTTTCGAACGTTTTTTTGCTAATAGAGCTAACTGCAAATAAGCTGGTAAGGCCTACAATGCTTTGTATTTTAAGTGGAAGTGGTTCTGCACCGGTAACACAAAGTGTATCGTAAAAAAACTTATCTTCTTCATTCCACATTAAATGGCTGTTGAGTGCTTCGGCTATTAGTACAAAATGTTCAAAAAATTTGGTAGCCATATCTTCAAATGAGTTATCTACCTGAGCTATCTCCAATGCCATATCCATCATATTAAGTGCATACATACCCATCCAACTTGTGCCATCTGCCTGCTCCAGTTGCATATCGTCTGTAAAATGATGGCTACGGTTAAATACACCAATATTATCAAGCCCTAAAAATCCACCTTCAAAAATGTTATTACCATTATCGTCTTTACGGTTAATCCACCAGGTAAAATTGATCAGCAATTTTTGAAAAACTCTTTTTAAAAAAACAATATCGCCACTACCGGTGGTTTCCTTTTCTACCCGGAATATTTCCATGGCAGCCCATGCTTGTACAGGAGGGTTTACGTCGCTAAAGTTCCATTCGTACGCAGGTAACTGTCCATCTGGCTTCATGTACCATTCTCTCATTATCAGCAGTAATTGGTGCTTGGCAAATGTAATATCTACCATGGCAAGTGCAATGCAGTGGAATGCCAAATCCCATGCTGCATACCAGGGATACTCCCATTTGTCTGGCATGGCAATTATATCCTGGTTTTTTAGGTGCTTCCAATCGGAGTTTCGGCCAAATTTTTTACCATCATTAGGTTCACTGATGCCATCTCCCGTTTTTAGCCAATTTTCAACATCAAAATGATAATATTGTTTACTCCAAAGCAGCCCTGCTAAAGCTTTGCGTTGAATATTTTTTAAATCTGGAGTAGTGTCGGTTGGTAAAATAGTATTGTAAAAATCATCTGCCTCCTGCTTGCGTACATCAAATATTTTTGTAAAGCCAGGCGTAAATGGTTTGTCATCTGCCCGGTTGGTAAGGCGGCAATATATATGTTTTGTTTCTCCTGCTGCCAGGTTAAGCTCATAAACAGGCGAAAATTTTGTACCAGCTCTTTTAGCTTTTAATTTAGCCCGGTTGCTGCCATTAACAATCGCATCGTTTATAGCATCTTTTGTAAAGGAGGAGGCATTTGTACTTCCATTTACTTTTTGCATATTGGTTTCATTCTCTGTAAAAAGGCCCTCTTTAGGTTGTTGAAAATAAAAGTAATAATTGCCTAGTCGTTGGTGTTTTGCTTTTACAGAAGTTTTGTCTATGTATGTAATTATTGGTTTTTCCTCATCGGGAGTAAAGGCCCATTTGTTATAAAACCAAAGGGTAGGCAATAATGTTATCGGTGCCTCTTTATTGCTTTTATTTGTAATGGAAATTTTAATGAAAATATCTTGTGGATTTTGCTTGGCATAAGTAACATTGACATCAAAATATTCATCCTTATCAAAAATGCCCGTATCTAATATTTCGTACTCCGGTTCCAGTTTACTCCTTTGCTTGTTGGTATGTAATAAATCATCATAGGGAAATGCATTTTGTGGATATTTGTATAAATACTCCATGTAATAGTGGGTAGGAATATTATCTTGATAAAAATATAGTTCCTTTACATCTTCTCCATGATTGCCATCATAGTTGCCAACCCCAAATAATCGTTCTTTCAGTATTTTATCTTTTCCATTCCAAAGCGCAACAGAAAAGCAAAGGTTTTGAAAATAATCAGAAATACCTGCCAATCCATCTTCGCCCCATCGATATGCCCTGTAATGTGATTGGTTAAATGGCAGGTAACCCCACGCATCTCCATACGGACCATAATCTTCTCTTACAGTTCCCCATTGTCTTTCACTGAGATATGGCCCCCATTGTTCTAAAGGAATTGATTTTTTATTATTTACTGCAAGGCGTTGGTGTTCTGCTGTCATGATGATTGTTTATTGTGTTTTTTGCTAATTGTTCTTATTGCACCTGGGCAATTTTTTATTTACAACAAGTAACGTAAGTTTATACAACAATTGTAAAAGTAACAAAATTAAAAATTTGGTTTATAGATATATAGTAAACTGTTGCTAACTAATGGTTTTAAAAGCTTTAGGCTAGCCATACAGTATTTTTCGCCACCTCAAATATATAATAAGTATAACCTAACAGAAACTATCATCTATAAATGTTTCGATTTAAATCTTTAAACTTCGTTCTTTAAGTGGTAATTTTTATTTTCTGGTATCTAAAAAAAATACAATAAAGTTTTTAGCATGCCTGCATTTTAAATAAGAAAAAAATAGTAACAGTTAATTGTAAATTTTATTGTAACAAAATATATCTAAACTATTATGCCCCCACTGTGATAGGCAAAAATTGTACGACAAGTTAAAACTGTAAAACTATCAAACTGTAAAATGGATAAATGATTATTTATTTTTATTTATTCCTTACCTCAACTACAGCGGTAGTCTTTATTAATTTTAATTAGAGGAAAAATGATATTATCTGCAAATTGATTTATTTATATGCAATATTTATGCAGATTAGTCGTTAGTAGCAAATATTTTTCTCCTCCTTTAATATAATTACCATGGGCCACCAGCAACACAAAAATATAAGTCGTGAAGATTTTATGTCTTTTTTTAGAGACAGTAAAAGGGTTGAAATGCTCAGTGAAGAAGATAAAGCTGAGATAGCATCTGAGCTTCTTATGAAAGATCGTAGATTTTTATTCAAAATGTTGAATACAATTAATGGAGGTTATTACGCTTCTCTACATCAACTTATGGAAGAACGGAACTCTCTTCCCGTTTTTTAGTTCTTTCTTTATTTTTGTGCTATATATTGGGTGTATGTTTGCAGCATGCAAACCCTTTGGGATGCACCCACCCTTTGTAATGCTAATTAATTGCGATAATTACCCTATATTCTCTGTACATTTTTCTACCTAAGTCTCCGTTTCTACTATAGTAAATATCAAATACTGTATTATATTGGTCAAGTTTTTTTAACAACGATAGCCTTTAATCATATTGGTATCATCATCTAAATTTTTGCTAAAGTTTACATTAACTTATTTTGTTGTGTTTATTTAAAAGTTAATAAGCTATTTTTATACAACTTTGTAAATTCATGTGGGTTATTTTATTATCAACTGTAAATATCATTTTAAGCCCTTATACTTTCTCAATGTTATAATCGTTAATAAAAGGTATTATCCATATATTTTATAAAAAACAAATTTGTCATGGCAATAACAATTAACAGACTTAAGCCTTTCTTTTCGCCCGATCCCAAAAGGGTTATCACACGTTTTTTTATGCCTGGTGGAGAAGCGAGGGCAAAAAAAATAATTAAAAGGATAGAAGCAATGAAGGAAGAAGATACCTTGCAGGTATTAAACCAAACGCTACGTAACTTTAGCAATAGGCATAGAAATATTACAAGGGTATTTTTGAAACATTTTGAAAGAATATCGTTTCTATTTAAAGAGCTCAATATTGATCCTAATCAATTTTCTAAAGAAAGAAAATTACTAACAGGGGCTTATTTTACCCATGAGTACTCAATTGAATCTGCAGCATTTTTTAATCCTTCTATGATAGAAGATCCAGATCAGTCGCATTTGCAAAAAGGGCAAAAAAGAGTGATTGTTAGTTTTAGAGCAACAGGCGAAGGGCATGTTTCATCCATAGGTTTTAGAGGTGCAATATTGGATAAAGACAATAATCTTGAATTTAATCCGGTAAGTAAATTGGTAGATGTTGCCGAAACAATTTTAATACACGAGTACTCCAAAGCAGACTTTCTTCATAAATTAAGTGATTTAAAATTTGATAATACTATAGTTGTTGATAAAATATTAGAGCCACTACAAGATACTTTTTTATTTAGGGAACTAAGAAATAGTATAACTAACTATGTAAATAATACTGAAGTAACTGTAGCAGATGATCTGGTATTGCAAGCTATAAAGTTTATAGCAAAAGCACAATATCAAATTAGTTTTTCCTTGGATACTTCCATTAGTGAGCGGGTAATTTTTCCTGTTACAGACTCTGAAAGCAACGGTATAGAAGATGCCCGGTTTGTGAAGTTTACAGATGATGATGGTACAGTAAAATACTATGCAACCTACACGGCTTATAATGGTCATGTTATAATGCCTCAGTTAATAGAAACCGTTGATTTCTATACTTTTAATATAATGCCAATTTATGGCAAAAATGCACAGAACAAGGGTATGGCACTTTTCCCAAAAAAAATAAATGGCAAGTATGCCATGCTTTCAAGGCATGATGGGGAAAACAATTTTATTATGTTTAGCGATCAGGTAAATAATTGGGATGAGGAAGCAATATTAATTCAGGAGCCTGTTTTTCCATGGGAATTTGTACAGCTAGGTAACTCAGGATCGCCAATAGAAACCAGTAAAGGCTGGCTGGTAATTACCCATGGAGTAGGAGCAATGCGCCGCTACGTGTTGGGTGCAATTTTACTTGATAAAAATATTCCATCAAAAGTATTAGCACAGCTAACCAATCCATTATTGGTGGCCAACGAAACTGAGCGGGAGGGCTATGTACCCAATGTAGTGTACTCCTGCGGATCTATACTGCATAATGATGATATTTTGATACCGTATGCAATGAGTGATACAAGCTCGGGCTTTGCACATGTAGCACTAAAAGAAATATTTGACAATATGGTTTATACTAATGCAGATGAAACAGATAAACAATCTGCAAACAGAAAAAAAATATTAATTGTAGAAGATGATATAGTAAATATTACTTTGCTTAATAAAATTTTAGAAGACGAAGGTTATCAGGTTGATGCAGCATCTGATGGATTAAATGCTTTAGTTGCAATTGGTAAAAATAAGTACGATCTTATTTTATCTGATATTACAATGCCCAACTTTACCGGATATCAATTACTGGAGTTTTTGCAGTTAAAAGAAATAAATATTCCAGTAGTTTTTTTAAGTGGGCATACCAGTGAAGATGATGAAATAAAGGGACTCAAACTGGGTGCAGTAGAGTATTTACGAAAACCAGTAAAGTCAGATTTGCTCAGGTTGCGGCTAAAAAATATTTTTAGTAATTAAAATAAATTTCAACAATTTTAAAGAGGTAAAGAAACATGTTTCTTTACCTCTTTTTTATGCCTCTTTAGGTAATTGATGGCGATGCATAATTGGTATTTCTTTGTAGGGTTTATTAACAGCTTCTTTTTTATTTGAATTGTTTTTAATTAATTTTATCGGTAAAATTAATTTTTGATTAAAAAAATGCCTGGCAATTTTACCAGGCACTTTTAATTTGCGTATTAATTTTTTTATTTTGTTTTAGCAGTAGCCATTTCTGGCTTTAAAAGCGGTATTACATTGTTTACTACTTTATTATTTGCTGGCAGTACACTGGCGGGAAGTATAATTTCCAAATCTATTTCGGCTGCCCACACAGTAAGGTAACTTAGCTGATAAGATATGGTACTTTCTGCCCCCTGGTTCCGGTTTACACTATGGTTTTCAAGCCCATCACAACAGCCCTTAGATTCTTCATCAAATAAAGGAATATACAAATCATTATTGCCCATAAACCAGCTAAAAGCGGTTAGCATTTTTTGATGGTATTTTACATTTTTAGTAACCAGAAATGCTTTGTGATACATCATTACCATGGCCATTGCATTTATAGGCTGCTGACCTTGCGATGGCCTTACCTCTCCTTTATGGTACCAGGTATTACCTACCAACGAAATATGGCCATTCTTACATGTTTCACTATCTAAAAAATTTGTACTTTCATTTGCAACCACATAAATGTCTTTATCTCTGGTAACAGCAAATGCATGCCATAGCGCAAGCGGTATTATGGCATTATCATAACATAAAATTGGCTCAAACCATTTCCAGTTAGCTTCCGATTCGTCATGGTATTGCCGCAGTAATTTATTGGTTAGTACGTTCAGCACATGCATTACTCTTTCATTGTCTGGATAGCGCTTTAAGAAATGGCAAAGCCCGATAATAATATTTGCAATTGCCCTGATTGATTGTACATTTTCAAAATGTGGAAACGATCTGAAAAATATATCTTTTGCAAACTGAAAATGACTATCGTTGGGGGCAAGTTTTATCAAATATCCCATAGCCCATATAGTTCTGCCAAAAGCATCTTCAGATCCGGTTTCATCTAAAAATTTTTTATCGTAGCTCATGTCATTATGAAAAAGTCCATCTTCTTTTTGCATGAGTTTTATATAACGTAAATAGGTATCAGCAAGGCCAATAGATTGCTTGTCAATATCAAGTTCATAAGCGGTTAATACCAATAGCAAGGCACGTGCATTGTCATCTAAACAATATCCTTCTTTATAATCTGGTACAGAATAGTTGGCATGTTCTAAAATACCGGTACTGTCTGTAAGTCTTTTTATATGATCAAGGCTAAATTTTGGTAAAGAAGCAATTTTTGTATTCCTGGTTTCATCAAGGTTTATTAATGGTGAAGAAATTATTTTCTCCAGCATCTTTTTATAATGTTGTCCAATTCTATTCCAATACATTTGTTTTCCATACTCAAATGCCTTTTCTTTAATTTCTTTTATTTCAGCAGGATTAGTTAATAATTGGCAAATAATTGCTGCTAACTCATCACTATCTCCAAAATCAAATGTTTTACCTCTTCCCTCAGCCAATAATTCTTTAGCATGCCAAAAAGGAGTAGATACAATACAGGCTCCCGCACCTACAGCATAAGAAATTGTGCCGCTTGTTATTTGGCCTTCATTTAAATAAGGCGTTATGTAAACATCTAACCCTAAAAGAAAATTCTTTAATTCATCCTCCTCAAAAAAACCGTCTTCAAAAATTATGTTAGCTGTTACTCCGTTTCTTTCTGCAAGATTTTTTAAATAGTCTCTGTATTCTTCACCACAATATTTTTTTACGTTTGGATGTGTTTGGCCGAGTACCACATACACTACATCCGGGTGCTTTGCAACAATCATTGGCAGCGCATTAATTACAGTTTCTATCCCTTTACTTCGCCCCAAAAAGCCAAATGTACTGAGTACTTTTTTACCCGGATATTGAAACTTGGAAGGGGCTCTTTTAAGGGCACTAAAATCTGGAACACCATGGTGTATAATAGCAATTTTTTGAAGAGGTATTTGATATATGGTACTTAAAAAATTTACGGCTAATTTACTCATCACCACCATTTTTTGAGATAGCTCTCCCATTTTTTTAATGATGTGTTTTTCATGATAGGAGGGTGTTTGTAAAACGGTATGTATTGTTGATACAACTGGCATGTTTAATTGATTCACCAGGTTGAGTATAAAAACACCACACTCACCACCATAAATCCCAAACTCATGCTGTACAATACAAATATCAGCTTTACGCTCATTTATATATTTTGCCGCTGCTGTATAATCTTCTGCCTCATGCTGGCGTATGGTGTGTTTTACAATTGCAGGATAATTATATTCCTGATCCCGGTCATTTATTGCTACTACAAAAACTTCTGTTGCCGTTTCTTTTTTGTTAATAGATGATAGTATTGCATTGGTTAAGTTGGTTGTAAATGTGGCAATACCACAGTGCCGGGGAAGAAAGTTTCCAAGAATTGCGACTCTCATGATTTTATTGTTTTGGATATGATAGAATAATAATTAAAGCAAAAAGTGGAAATGCAGATAAAATAAAGGCCCACATTATATCAGCGTCGTAATAATTGTTAACGGGTTAAAACTATTTTTATTGTTTTGTAGTTAAAGAAATATTATTGAGTTTGCGGATTATGTACTTATGTAGATAGGTTTACAGCTACATAGTAGTAAGAATATGGGGGCAACAATAGTAATGGGGTTAAGTGATATAATTAAAAAAATTGCAAAACTCAACTTGTTTTTTTTTATAAGATCAGCCTAAATAAAAAACCCACCCTGTTAACAATTAGAAGCTGCAATACCAGCAAATAATTATACAGGATGAGTTGTTAACTTCATTTAAATTGATGAAGTTGTAGTTTATTGGCGCATATTAAAATGCGACTACTTTTTTTATAATTTACTTAATACTACAGTTGGTACAATTTTGAAAGATGTGCTGAAATTATTTTTTCCAATTTGTAATTGAAAATTTAATTCCTGGTTTTCTCTCTTCTCAATTTTTAGTGTTTGAGTTTTGTTGTTGTTCACATTTGCACTGTAAATTTCTCCTTCAGTTTTATCTTTAATACTAAAAGATGCTTTGTTTGCTTCCGGGGTATTAAAAATTACCTTAAAAAGTATGTAGCCATCTTCTTCGCCCATGTATTGCACATTAAGCGGATTTTCTGAAGCAGCTTTTACAGCAGGTACAGGGTTAATTAGATTGGTTGCAAAACTGTTGCTTGCAAATAACACGGTTATTAATAGTGCTATTGCTGAGTTTTTGATTGTTGTCATTTTTTCTATTTTAATTGTTATACAATACGTTGCTTTATTATCAACTGATTTTTTCAATTGATTTTTTTTACTTCATACAGCAAGTGAAATAATATGCAATCGTTGTTAGAACTAACATTTGGCAGGCTTCGTAGAAAAACCATTTAAGGTTTTTTATAAAGTTGTTTTGCAGATAATTACTTTGATTCAACAACTTTATTTTTTTTGTTCATGTGTACTTCAGGAACGGCATCAATTTGATTTGATAACACAAAACTAAAGGCAGTTTTTTTGTTGAACTAATCAAAATATAGGTGGTTTGCTTATAGTAAAAAATTAAAAGAAATGTTAAAACACAGGCTGGTACTGTGTTGTGTAAAATTAATTTTATGATGGCCAACTGCTTTTTCAATCCGGAAACTATTTGTATTTATACTGGAAGTAGGGTAATTTTTATTTTATTTTAACATTAGTCAGGTTAAAATATTCAAGAAAATAGCTCTACCAATTTAATCTTGTAAATAAATTTCATGAAGATATTTATTGCCTTGCTATTACTGAGTAGTAAAAAAAATATATACGGGCAACATCCAAATATTAGTAACTCTCCTTTGGCTATTTATAGTAAAGAATGGAATGAGAATAAATTTTCTTTGTGTAATACCGGAGCCGGCTTTACCTACTTAAATGACAATGAAAAAGAGGTAAATTATATCATTAATTTAATAAGAACATATCCTCAATTATTCTGTAAAACTGTGTTAAACAGCTATCCGAAATTTACTAAAAAGGAGTATTTGTTCAATAATAAATTATACTATCAATCTCTTATGAATGAGCTTTTAATGTTGCCGCAAAAGCAGTTATTACTGCCAGATAAATTATGTTTTGTAAGTGCTTTTTGCCATCCAAATACAGATGGAAAATCAGGCTAAACAGGGCATGACAGATTTGCAAATTCCTGCAAAGAAAATAAATATTATTTGGGAGAATTTGGTTCTTACAGATATGATAATCCACTAGAAATTGTACTACAATTATTGATAGATGAAGATTTTCCTTCACCTGGTAACGCCGCATATTATTAAATGATTATCAAACAATTGGCGTAAGTATACTGCCATTTACCAAATACAGTTTTATTGCTGTACTTGATTTTTATTAGCATCTCATCTGTTTACATATTTCTTCTATATTGGCCGCCTACTTCATATAGTGCCCCGGTTATTTGGCCGAGGCTACAGTGTTTTACAGTTTCCATCAACTCTTCAAAAAGATTGCCATTTGCAATTGCAACTGCTTGTAATTTCGTTAATTGATTAGCGCATTTGGTTAAATGTCTTTCTTTAAACGCCGCTAATGTTGCTATTTGAAATTCTTTTTCTTTGCTGGTACTTCTTATTACCTCTGTGGGTAAAATTGTAGGAGAGCCATTTTTATTCAGAAATGTATTTACGCCTACTATGGGGTATTCGCCATTGTGTTTTAGCGTTTCATAATATAAGCTTTCTTCCTGAATTTTATTGCGCTGGTACATACGTTCCATCGCACCAAGCACACCTCCTCTTTCTGTAATGCGATTAAATTCTGCCAGTACAGCTTCTTCTACTAAATCTGTTAATGCCTCTGTTAAAAAAGACCCCTGTACCGGGTTTTCATTTTTGGCAGTGCCCAACTCCCTGTTGATGATTAACTGTATAGCCATAGCCCTTCGTACACTTTCTTCTGTAGGGGTTGTAATGGCTTCATCATAAGCGTTGGTGTGCAGGCTGTTGCAATTATCGTAAATGGCGTATAAAGCCTGCAGTGTAGTTCTTATGTCATTAAAATCAATTTCCTGCGCATGAAGACTTCTTCCACTTGTTTGTATATGATATTTTAGTTTTTGACTACGCTCATTGGCGTTGTATTTATGCTTCATTGCTTTTGCCCATATCTTTCTTGCTACCCTGCCAATTACACTGTACTCCGCATCCATACCATTGCTAAAAAAGAAAGAAAGATTGGGTGCAAAATCATCAATTTTCATTCCCCTGCTAAGATAGTATTCTACAAATGTAAAACCATTGGCTATGGTAAATGCTAATTGTGTAATAGGGTTTGCACCGGCTTCCGCAATATGGTACCCACTAATGCTTACACTATAAAAATTTTGCACTTTGTTTGTAATAAAATACTCTTGTACATCTCCCATTAACTTTAAGGCAAATTCAGTAGAAAATATACAAGTGTTTTGTGCCTGGTCTTCTTTTAATATATCTGCCTGCACAGTACCACGTACGGTTGAAAGTGTTTTTGCTTTTATTTGTTGATATACATCTGCCGGCAAAACATCTGCACCGCTAATGCCTAAGAGTCTAAGTCCTAATCCATCATTTCCTTCTGGTAAAATTTCCTCAAAATTTGCAGTAATAGTAGTTTGGTCGGTTATTTCAAAATCAAATGGCCTTCTGGTATAAATACCGCTACATTCCTTTAATATATGCTTACTTTTTTCATTAATTATGTTTATTAAAGCACCTCTTTCCGCAGGGTTCAGGGAGGCTATGTATTTTTCACATTGCTGATCAATGGCAGCATTCATAAAAAAGGCAAGCAGTATAGGCGCAGGACCATTTATCGTCATGCTTACAGATGTTTTAGAATCGCATAAATCAAAGCCGCTGTAGAGTTTTTTAGCATCATCTACTGTGGCAATGCTTACACCGCTGTTGCCAACTTTTCCATAAATATCCGGACGATTCCCCGGATCTTCTCCATATAAAGTAACACTATCAAATGCAGTAGATAGCCGCTTTGCAGGCTGGCCAATACTTACATAGTGAAACCTTCTGTTCGTTCTTTCCGGGCCACCTTCTCCGGCAAACATTCTGGTAGGGTCTTCACCAGCTCGCTTTAATGGAAATACGCCTGCTGTATATGGAAATTCTCCAGGCACATTCTCCTGTAATTGCCATTTTAATATATCTCCCCAATCTTTGTATTTTGGTAAATAAACTTTACTAATGGTAGTGCCTGTTAAACTTTTAAAAGTCAGGGGCTGTTTAATCACTTTATCCCTAACTGTAAATTCGTACCACTCTTTTTTATATCGGTCTGTAACTGTTTTCCAATTATGTATCAATGCAAGGTTTTCTGCAGATAGGTTTTTGGTTAAATGTTGCGTTGTTTCTGAAATGTATTTTGCTGCGTTGGGTAAAATTTTTTTTGCACCATCAAGCTGGTAATATTGAGTTGCAATTGCAGCCTGTTGATTTACCCAACTATCATAGGTGGCAATGGTTTCTGCTATCTCTGCCAGGTACCTTACTCTCTTTGGTGGAATAATGGTAGATTGGCTTGTTGTATTGGTTTTAGGTGCTTGGTGTACTATATCACCTTTAAATTTTACACCTGTTTTTTCAGCTACCTTCTCCATCAGTTTTGTAAATAACTCATTAATGCCTGCATCATTAAATTGTGCTGCAATGGTTGCTATTATTGGCAGTTGCTCATCTTTGGCCTCCCATAAATTATGGTTTCGTTTATATTGTTTGCGTATGTCGTGCAAGGCATCGAGTGCACCTGCTTTGTCAAATTTATTCAGGCAAATGATGTCTGCATAATCCAGCATATTTATTTTTTCCAGTTGGGTTGGTGCCCCATATTCTGGTGTCATTGCATATATGCTGATGTCTGCATAATCTAAAATACTTGCATCACTTTGTCCTACGCCGGCACTTTCGAGTATAATAAAATCATATTGTGCAGCTTTGCAAATGTCAAGTGCATTCTGTACATATTTGCTCAATGCTTTATCACTTTCCCTGGTTGCAAGGCTACGCATATAAGCCCTTGGAGATGATATTGAGTTCATCCGAATTCTATCGCCTAGTAATGCGCCGCCAGTTTTTTTCTTAGATGGATCTACTGAAATTACAGCAATGGTTTTATCAGTATAAGTATGTAAAAACCTGCGGACAATTTCATCTGTAACAGACGATTTACCTGCCCCTCCTGTACCGGTAATACCGAGTACAGGCGTTTTTTTGCTGCTCTCTTCAGGTGTGTTTTTATTGCCTGCTTTTATAGCTGAAAGCAGCATGGAATAATCCTCTCCATTTTCTGCCAGAGTAATGGCACGGGCAATTAGTCTTATATCTTTTACCTCATCAAATTTTAACGTACCCTCTATTAGTAAACTGTTATTTACTGCAAAATCTGATTGTGTTAGTAAATCCTCAATCATACCTTCGAGCCCCATTTTTCTGCCATCATCCGGACTGTAAATTTTTGAAATTCCATAGGCGTGTAACGCTGCTATTTCTGCTGGCAAAATGGTGCCACCACCGCCACCAAATATTTTTATATGGCCACAGCCATTTTCTACCAGTAAATCTCTCATGTATTTAAAAAACTCTACATGGCCGCCCTGGTAGCTTGTAATGGCAATGCCCTGCACATCTTCCTCAATAGCACATTCTACAATTTCATGTACACTGCGGTTATGCCCCAAATGTATTATTTCTGCACCCTTACTTTGTAATATACGGCGCATAATATTGATGGCTGCATCATGCCCATCAAAAAGAGATGCAGCAGTTACAATACGTACTTTATTTTTTAAAATAAAACTCATAAAATTTGTTTTATTCAGCATCATAACAAAACGCCAAAGGCTATTTTATTTTAGAAAAAATGCTGATGTATTTTTAGATGTAAGGTTCATTGGCACATTTTGTTTTAACCACACATTTTGGCAAAATAATGGGTGAAGATGGGCAAACAATCTTAACGTAAAAATACAGCTATTGTGGTTGTTAGTTCCTTTAAAAAAGTTGTTATAAAAATTGTGCTGCAAAAAAGTATTCTTAGCAAGTTTTTTTGTGTCGATGTACTATTTTCTCAAAAGCAATTTTAATCCATATTTTGCAGTTGAATTCATACTGAGGTTTTACTTTTAAATAGCGACAAGGGTTTCGGGTAATTTTTTGGCTAATAGAAAAGTAAATCATTGTGATGTAAAAAAAGCTTCTGAAAGCCATTTTATTTGAAGTTGATAAACATTGCAATA
Organism: Chitinophagales bacterium; assembly: GCA_038234405.1. GTDB lineage: Bacteria > Bacteroidota > Bacteroidia > Chitinophagales > Chitinophagaceae > Ferruginibacter. The sequence goes on along the minus strand of JBBQTZ010000015.1, from coordinate 13,257 downwards.
GAATTACAGCATAAAATTTTGTAATAAAACTGTGCAAAATAAAATTGCAACCCTTCAGGCTGCTATTACCTTGGCATATACTCGTTGAAACTTTTTTTCAAGCTTTATTGCAGTGATTATTGAATTGATACATGCGCAAACAAGTATAAAAATATATCTTCGCAAAAAATACTACATGCTACCTAAATATAAAAGAATATTACTAAAGCTATCCGGTGAGGCTTTAATGGGCGATAAAAATTTTGGACTTGATAGCGATGTTATAGCAAGATATGCCCAGGATGTTAAAAGTATTACCGAGTTGGGTGTGCAGGTAGCAATAGTAATTGGTGGCGGTAATATTTACCGTGGTATGAATGAAGCTGAAACTGGTATTGAAAGGGCGCAAGGCGATTATATGGGTATGCTGGCAACAGTTATTAATGGAATGGCCCTGCAGAGTGGCCTTGAAAGAGCCGGTATTTATACCCGATTGCAGAGTGCAATTAAAATGGAACAGGTTGCAGAACCTTACATTCGCAGGCGAGCCATGCGGCATTTAGAAAAGGGACGTGTAGTTATATTTGGTGCTGGCACAGGCAATCCTTATTTTACTACTGATACCGCCGGTTCGCTAAGAGCTATTGAAATAAAAGCAGAAGTAATTTTAAAAGGTACAAGAGTTGATGGTATTTATAGTGCCGATCCAGAAAAAGATCCAACGGCTACAAAATATGGCCATATTACATTTGGTGACTGCATCAGCAAAAATTTAAAAGTGATGGATATGACAGCCTTTACACTTTGCAGAGAAAATGAGTTGCCTATTATTGTGTTTAATATGAATGAGCCTGGCAATTTATTAAAAGTAGTAACTGGCGAAAAGGTTGGCACATTGGTTAGAGGGTAATTTTTTCTATATATTATTAAAAAACTTCAGCACCTGGCTGGAGTTTTTTTAGTTTTAACCAACTTTTAAAGTGGTGAGCTTTATCAGCTTTTCAACTGCAAAATCTTGTACTAAAGTGCATTGAGTTGCTGTTCTATTGCATTAATGGTAATTTTAACAGGTAATACGGTTACTATTTGGTTACTGATATTTCCAATACTGCTGTTGGTGGTAATTGTTTTAAAAGCTGCATAGTAATCGTTGCCCTGCTTAGATAAAACCACTACTGTAGCAGCTTTACCACCTGGTAAATTTGTACCGCCAAATTTTTTTATACTTGTATTGGCAGAGAGGTTAACAACCGATTTTGTATCGCTGTACACCAAATATGCAACGGCATTAGCATTGGTATATTGGGCTGGTAAAGAAATGGCAATATTGGTAAGGGCAAGCGTTTCAAGGGGTTTAGAAGCAGACATCCAGCCAAGCTTGTTCGTTTTTATATCGTAGCCATAATTATTGGGTACAATTTCATTTCTGCTCCCTGCAAAATCTTCCAGCCAATTAAATTCTCCCGTTGTATTAAATTCTTGAAAGTACAATTTATTTTGGCTCGTGGCTAACGGATTGTACACCTGTAAACTTAGTTTTTCATTTTGCCCTATAATTAAAGTAGAACCTGCCTTGCTTATTTTTACGTTTATAATGCCTGAAGATGAGAGTACTTTTCCATTTGCAACTGTTGGTTTATCCATGCGGATAAAATCTCCTTTTTTTGTCAACATCATCATTTCAACTTTTACTGTACCAGTTGCAAGATGCCCCAAAGTATCTGAAAAACTATTAGCAGTTATTGCACACTTAAGTCCGGCAGCGTTATCTGCAGTATCATTTTTTTGTAAGTCGAGGCTATCTGTAACCGGTTTTAACAATAATGTATTTTTTAAAAAAGATACTGGCATTGCGGTAGTAATATTGCTTACCCAATTGGTATCTGGCCCCATTACCTGCCCGGGGTCAGGTACAAAGTAGTCGATATTTTTATTGCAACTACTTATCATTAAAGCAAGGCTAAGCGGTAATATTGCTGCCCAACATTTTTGAAGTAAGTGTGTTTTAGTATCCATAATACCTGCGTTCATTTTTACTATTTTAAAAAGCAGCTTCAATGCTTGTTTTACATGAGTATGTTACCTACCTACTATTGTAAATCAATCCTTAAACCTATCCTTAGCCCAATAGTGGTAAATCGTTCTTGTAATGATAAAATTTCTTTACTAATGGGCGAAAAGTTGTACCTGAAGTATGGTTCTGCCAGTAAGTGAAGCCTGTCATTTAATTTATAATACACAGATGCTGCCGCTGTAAAACCAACGCCAGCATTGGTTTTGTAATGGAATGCATTATTGCCTTTTCCGGTGGTAATGCTTACGGGTTGATAATTTGTATCCAGCAATTCGCCCTTTTGCCAGCTATATATATTAACAATAGCACCTGCATTAAAATTAGCATGTAGCCGTCCATTGCCTACTTCGTATCCAAGCAGCAAAGGAATATCTACACTGCGGTATTTATTATAAGTTGTTTTGTAGCGGGTACCCCTTACCGTAAAACTTCCGGTAGTGTCTCCATTTACTGCATCAATAATATAGGTGGTTTGTACAATATTGCTTTGGATAAAAGAAAATTTTTCATTAATCTGGCTATAGTTTAACCCTGTTCTAAAACTAATGCCATTATTAAAAACCCTTGTAAACCTAAACCCAGCGCTGTAAGCAGATTGAAAAGATGTAGTGGCTTTTCTTTTTTCCTGAAAAACAGAATTGCTGGTATCACTGTACTTTTTTGATGCATAATCAATTCCTGAATATACTTCCCAATACATTTTATTGCCTGCTGCATCCTTTTCTGCCTTTGGGCACCCCGGTGGAATAATGCCATTTAGTACAATTTGCTGAAAGCTTTTATCTGCAAATGACAATGCTGTTTTGGGGGAAGCGCTAAACGGCATTTTACTAAATATTTGCTCTTTAATAGTTTCATATTTTTCATAAGATAGTTGTGAACCATTAATTGTACTTTCATTCCCGGCAATCATTGCATCTTCCACATTTGGTTGTTTTACATTGTTTCTTTTTTTACCCTCCGATATTATTTTTTGCAGTTTTAATTGCGTATTGTTATCAGAACGGCCAGTTGTTATAGCAAGTTTATTTATAGTCTCTTTAAAAGATGCATTTACTTTGGGTTCATTTTTTTCTTTAGTACTTAATTCAACCTGGATAACGTTTTTTTCTTTTGATGTGGTTGTAGCCGGTTTCGCCAAATCTTGCAAATGATCAATACTTTTTGTGGCATTTTTTGTGGAAAAACCAGCGGTTTGTGTTTCTTTATTTTTACTTATATACAGGCCGCCAGTTACTATAAAACCCAACATAGCAGTAATTATCAGCCCTTTTATTGAAAGCCATTTTTGCCACCAAATAATGCCAACCCTGCGTTTTTTACGGGTAGCAGCAATCCGCTCCCATGCACCTGCCGGCACTTCGGGAGAGTAGCTGTTAAGCGTTTCTTTAAAAAAATTATCCATTTGCGGCTGATTACTCATACTGCAATTTTTTGTAGTGCTAAAATTTGCTTTTGCAACATATTTCTTGCTTTTACCAATTGGCTGCGGCTTGTGCCAGGTTGTATGCCTAGCATTCCGGCTATTTCTTCGTGCTGATAACCTTCTATTACATGCAGGTTAAAAATTAACCGGTAACCATCTGGCAACTGGTGAATTAATGCCAACAAATCTTTTTGCGATAAATGATTATAAGCTAAAGGGGCTTCGGCATTTTCCTGTAGTATTGATGTATCGTACCCTACTAATTCTTTACTATACCTTATTACTGAATATTTTTTTAGTGCGGTATTTACCACTATCCTCCTTATCCATCCTTCAAATGATCCTTCAAACTTATACTGATTAAGTTTGTCAAAAACTTTTATAAAAGCATCTTGTAAAATATCTTCCGCATCTTCATTGGTACGGGCATACCGCTTACATACGCCCAGCATTTTGCTGCCGTATCTGGTAAACACCTCTTTTTGAGAGGCTGCATCTTCTTTTATGCAAGCTTTTATAAGTTGCTGCTCCGTCAATGTTTTTAATAAGTTTACACAGGCTTTTTTTAAAAAGATACCTCCATTTAAATTTACGTTGCCTGCAAAATAAATTACCAGGTTAAAAAATATGGGTTGTACAATAAAATGTAGTTGAATGGTATTAAAAGCATTTTGCAAAACCAAAAAAGCCGCTGTAGGTGTACTAACAGCAACTACGTACTTGTAATATTAAATGCAACAAATGTTACTTCACCCGATTTTAATATTAAATTACAGCATTTATATTAGTAACGTTCAAATGTTTTCTTTTATGCAGATGCCAGACAAGTCAGCCTCAGATATTGTAGCTAAGTTAACTTACCTGCTGGCAGAAAATAACAGTCTTGTGGCAAGGCTCGATGAATCAATTGCAATAATAGATTCCCGGGATAAGGAAATTGAAATTTTACTTCAAATGCTTTTTGAAGCCAATGAAACAAGGAGCCTTTTAGAACATAGGCTAACCGAACTACAAAAATTGCAAACCCAGGTTATTGATCTCAAAAAACTAATATTGTTATCTGCAACACAAAATTTGTAATGTAGTAATAGACTTTCAACCGCAAAAAAACGGGGTTTAGCCTCTGTAATTATCAATAAGAACCAGGCTATATTATATTTTTAATTTTTATACTGCTTCATAAACAGGTTACAATACTTTCAAAGAAAAAGCTCCTGATTAAAGGAGCTTTTAAACATCATTGTCAAATAAAATGACTGTAAAGAAATAAACGTAGCAGAAAAATGTTTGGTTGCTATTTTACTCCGGCAATTCAGTTATTTTTTCATCAATTGCTCTGGCAACTACGCCAGCACTCATTTTACGTAATTTATTTTTCCGGATATCTATATAGCCTTTTCTTTCATTAATAATATCTACACAAGTAAAAATAGCCTGCCTTAAAGATGCTTCATCAGCTTTATTTTTGCCAGCAATATCAAATGCCACACCATGGTCTGGCGAGGTACGCACACCGGCAAGGCCTGCTGTATAATTTACACCTTCACCCATTGCCAATGATTTAAACGGTATTAAACCCTGATCGTGGTACATTGCTAGTACGGCATCAAATTTTTCGTACTGGCCTCTGGCAAAAAAAGCATCTGCGGAGTATGGCCCAAAACAAAACATATCTCTTTGTTTGGCTTCCTTTATAGCTGGTTTTATTATTTCTTCTTCTTCTTTGCCAATTAAACCCTCATCGCCTGCATGCGGATTAAGACCTAAAACGGCAATTTTTGGTTTAGTAATTCCAAAATCTTTTTTAAGCGAATTATTGATAAGATTGAGTTTGCTGAGGATGTTTTCTTTAGTTACAAAAGGTGTAATTTCTTTAATTGATACGTGCTCGGTAAGTAAACCAACCCTCATATTATCTGCCACCATAAACATTACTACGTCTGCCGCTTCGTATAAATTCTTTAAGTAAGGTGTATGTCCGGTAAAATTAAATTCTGCTGATTGGGTATTTTTTTTGTGGATAGGTGCTGTAACAAGTCCATCAATTCTACCTTCTTTTAATGCCTGAGCAGCGGCCACCAAACTTATTACAGCGTATTTTCCGCCAATTTCATTTAATATGCCAGGTGTTACGGCCACTTCTTCTTCCCAGCAACTATAAAGATTTACCTGTTTGTGGTTAATGCGGCCAGCCTCTTTTACAGTAGAAAAATTAAAATTTATATCTGGCAAAGCTTTACGGTAAAAATTTAGCACTTTATTATTGGCAAATAGCACCGGAGTACATATTTCAAGTAATCGGCTATCAGCAATTGTTTTAATGATAATTTCTAATCCAATTCCATTTATATCTCCACAACTAAGGCCAATTACAGGTTTATTTTCATGTTGCATGCAAAAAATATTTTTCGCAAAAGTACAATTTTGTATATAAAAAAGGCTGGAAAGGATTATTGCAGCCATATTCTGTAATTTTATCGTATATTTCTACATCTTATAATTTTTTCTTTTGAAATTAAAAAAATCTCTTGGGCAGCATTTTCTTAAGGATGAAGCTATTATCAGGCAAATAGTGGAAGCACTAAAGCAGGATAGTTTTACCAATTTGCTGGAAGTGGGGCCTGGTGGCGGTGCACTTACCAAATACCTGATAAATTTGCCCAATATCAACTTTAAGGCCGTAGAGTTGGATGATAGCAAAACCGCCTACCTTCAAAACACTTATTCTTCTTTAAAAGATAAAATTATTGCGGAGAGTTTTTTAGATATTGAACCACCTTTTGCAACACCCTTTGCTGTTATTGGTAATTTTCCTTACAATATATCTACCCAAATACTTTTTAAGGTGATTGATTGGAAAGACAGCGTACCGTTGGTTATTGGCATGTTTCAAAAAGAAGTAGCAGAAAGGGCTGCTAGTGGAGAAGGTAGTAAAGTTTTTGGGGTTTTAAGTGCGTTGGTGCAGCAGTTTTATGAGGTTGAGTACTTGTTTGATGTTAGTAATGCCTGCTTTACCCCTCCGCCAAAAGTGCAAAGTGGGGTAATAAGGCTTAGGCGAAAAACAACAACTCTGCCTGTAAAAAGCGATAAAGCATATAAACTACTGGTAAAAACAGCTTTTAACCAACGGCGTAAAACATTACGAAATGCTGTGAGAGGCCTTTTTGCACCTGCAATATTGGAAGATGATATTTTCAATAAAAGAGCAGAAGCTTTGAGTATAGCAGACTTTGCTACGCTTACATTTAAAATGAACGGATAGCTAATACGTGGTTCTATTTGTTGCAATTGGTACATTACGTAGAAAGCTGGATAAAAGCTGTAAAAAGTTTAAGCCAGTTCAATTACGGTTATTTCTGGTAAAATGCCCACCCTGCCGGGGTAGCCAATAAATCCAAAGCCCCGGTTTACATATAGTTTTTGTTTGTTGGTTGTATTTTCATACAAGCCAGCCCATTGTTTGTACATGTACTGTACCGGACTCCATTTAAAGCCTGGTATTTCTACGCCAAACTGCATGCCATGAGTATGTCCGCTAAGTGTTAAATCAATATCGTTGTAGCCAGGTAATATTTGTGCTTCCCAATGGCTGGGATCATGACTCATTAATATTTTAAAATTGTATTGTTCCGTTCCTTTATGGGCCAAATCTATGCGGCCAAGCTTAGGAAATCTAGCTTTAGCGCCCCAGTTTTCTACACCAAGCAATGCTATTTTATCGCCACCTCTTTCTAAAGCTACATGCTCATTCATTAATAATCTCCATCCTAGTGTTGCATGTGTATTTTTAAGATCTTCTAAATTTTGCAGCTTTGTTAATCCGTTTTTTGGCCAGTTGATGTAGTCTCCATAATCGTGGTTACCAAGGGTAGAATATACACCCAAAGGAGCTTTAAGCAAGCTAAAAATAGCTATGTATTCTTTCATTTCTGCTGCCTCATTGTTTACCAGATCTCCTGTAAATAAAATAAGGTCTGGTTTTTCTGCCAAAATTTTTTCAACTCCGTGTAAAACTGCCTCCGGATCGGTAAAGCTGCCAGAATGAATATCGCTTATCTGAATAATTTTTAAACCTTTAAAACCTACTGGCAAATTTTCAAATGCAAGCTTTGTTCTTCTTAAATTATATTTATATTTATTACCAAAGCCATATACTAATGTACCAAATACGGTACTACCGGCGGCAAGTGCAAACCAACTTAAAAATACAGATCGGGTAATGCCATTACCTGCCAAAGTATTTTCATTGCCTGATCTGTATAAAATTTTAGATACAAGCCATTGAACTGCACGGCGTACATCATCTATTAAAATAAAAAACACAGCAGTAAGTTTGGCCAAAAACAAGCCAAAAATTATTGCAAATAAATAAGTTCGTACATTTTTTTGCAAAAAATCCTGATTGGTAAGTGCAAAGGTTAAATATCCTGCTACCATAAAGGCAGTAATTGTCCAGTAGATACTAAAAGCTATTAACCTTGCTTTTGGAGTTGCACTAATTGTTACTGATTTTACGGCCTGAAAAACGTAGAGCTCAAATAATAAGATGATAGCAATAAAAATAAATATGCCAAGTGGTGTTCGCATAATGATGCCCAAATTTTTTTTGAAGCGTGAAGGTAATTTCTTTTACACAACCGTGTAATGCAACAAAATTAGTTTTAAAAGAAATTGTTAAATAAGGTTACTACTTCATTAGTTTCCCCAGGCTATAAATTGATCTATCTGACTATTAATTACTTCTAATGTAGCTTCGTCAGTAAACTTACCGTTTGCATCCAATAATTTATCTACTACCGAAATGGGAAGCAAGTTGGGGAATACAGTAATTTTTAAGTAATTTAATACACCCGACAAATGCTCCATACCCCTTAAATTACCTGCCCTGCCAGTAGCTACACCAGTTAATAATGCTTTCTTATGCCACCAGGAGGCGCTAATTTTAGAATTGTCTATCAACATTTTTAAGGCTCCCGGAAAACTCCCGTTATATTCCGGTGCTATAATCAAAAATTTACTGGCTGGTATCAATATGTCATTTTCCATCTTTTCAAAAGCTGCATCTCTTTTTAGTAAATTGATCCCTTCTAAAGTTAATAATGCATTTTCTATTCCTTTTGATGTGAGTAATCGTTGGTATTCTTTTGCTACTTTTAGTGTATTGCTACCTGGCCTGTTTGTTCCAGAAATAATGGTATACATATTATTTAATAATTTTAGTTGTATTACAGTTTAATTGCTGCATTGTTCCCATTATTGTGCCGAAGAGTAAAATTTGTCAGGATGGCATTTGCTTTTTTGTTGCTAAATCTCATTTTTTATACTTAAAAATCTATTAATGTTTTGATTGCAGCACATTTACACTAGACAAAACATATTTTTACCATACTTAAGTTCACTGTTTTTTCTTTTAGAATAGAATACTAAACACTCATCTGTGTTGCATTTAAAAACCTCCTTACTATTTCAACTGCAAAACTTGGGTTTAAGTTGTTTCCAAACATTACCTTTGGCAACGTTTTAAGTTAGTTTTGGTTAATAAAACATTTAAAATCCATAATAAATAAGCTGGCTTTGTTTTCTTTAGTACATAGCCATAAAAAATACATTTAAGATATAGCATACTATGGCAAGAATAATTGGCATAACCAATCAAAAAGGTGGAGTTGGTAAAACCACCACTGCCATTAACCTGGCGGCAAGTCTGGCAGTTTTAGAATTTAAAACTTTATTGATAGATGCAGATCCTCAGGCAAACAGCACTACTGGTATTGGTTTTGATTTAAATAATGTAACACAAAGTCTCTACGATTGTATGGTAAACGAGGTAGAAGCAAAAGATGTGTTACTAAAAACAGCCATACCTTATCTCGACCTTATTCCATCTCATATTGACCTGGTTGGTGCAGAAATTGAAATGATTAACTACCCAAACAGAGAGGGTGTTTTAAAAAAAATTATAGACCCTATAGCGGATAATTACGATTTTATAATTATAGACTGCTCTCCTTCGCTTGGCTTAATTACCGTAAACGCTTTGGTAGCTTCTGATAGTGTGGCCATACCTGTACAAACAGAATTTTTTGCCTTAGAAGGGCTGGGCAAACTGTTGAACACAATAAAAATTGTACAAAACAGGCTTAATCCTGCCTTGCAAATAGAAGGTATTTTAATGACCATGTACGATGGCCGGCTTAGGCTTTGTAACCAGGTGGTAGCAGAAGTAAGACGACATTTTGAAGAATTGGTTTTTAACAGCATGATACATAGAAATACCAAGTTAAGTGAAGCACCAAGCTTTGGTAAACCAGTAATTTTGTATGATGCAGAAAGTAAAGGGTCTATCAATTATTTAAATTTGGCAAAAGAAATTTTACAAAGAAATAATATGACTAAGATAGCCCAACCGGAAAGTGAGAATGGTTAAATCAAACTTTACATAAGTATGGGTTCACAAAATCAAAAAGCTAAGCCATAAAGGCTTTTACCAGGGTTTCATTTAAAATGAACGAAGCGCCTGGTAGTTACAAAGGGCACCAACCTCGGCCTTGCTTCGGTCGGTATCCTTCACCGAATAAAATTGGAGCGATAATTTAAAATGCACCATTTGTTAGGGTAGAGTTAGTTTTTTAAATAAATATACTTCATTTTGCAAATTTGTACTAAAAGCAAACTTGCACATTAAAATTTTATGAGCGTTACAAATAAAAAAGATGCATTGGGCAAAGGGATAAGAAGCCTTTTGCAAAATATTGATGCTGATCTTAAAAGCACTAGTGGAAGTTTAAAAACGGAAATTATAGAAAAAACCACTGCAAGCAACCGGGTGTTGCTTGATAATATAGAAGTAAACCCCAAGCAACCCCGTAGAGATTTTGATGAAACGGCTTTAAGTGAATTAGCAGCTTCTTTAAAAATACACGATGTAATACAGCCGCTTACGGTAAGCAGAATGCCTAATGGTAAATTTAGATTAATAGCAGGTGAGCGCCGGTTTAGAGCTGCAAAAATTGCGGGACTTAAAGATGTGCCGGTATATGTAAGGCAGGCCAACGATGCAGAATTATTAGAACTGGCTTTGTTGGAAAATTTGCAAAGAGAAAATTTAAATGCAATAGAAATTGGCCTTAGTTACAAGCGCCTGATGGATGAACTTAGTTATACACAGGAGCAGGTAGCTGAGCGTATGGGTAAAGAACGCAGTACAGTTACTAATTATATTCGTTTATTAAAATTGCCACCAGATATACAGGTAGCAGTGCGTACAGGAGTAATTACCATGGCCCATGCAAGGGCATTAATTAATGTAGATTTGGTAGATAAGCAACTCTTTATTTTTGGAGAAATAAAAAGTAAAAGTTTGTCTGTAAGGCAAACAGAAGACCTGGTTCGCAAAATGTACACTGGTAACACCCCTGTTAAAACTTCTATAAAAACCCAATTACCTCCCGCTTTTAAAAAGATAGAGGATAATATTGCCTCTCAATTCAATACAAAAGTAAAATTGGCACACAATAATAAAGGATTTGGCTCTGTTACATTTGAATACTACTCCCTGGAGGAGCTAAATGGCTTATTGGATAAACTGAACATCAAAGTAAATTGATGAAAACCTTATTGATTGTAAGCTTCTTTTTGTTTTATCAATGGATGGGAAATAATATAGTAGCCCAACCAAAAGCTGATAGTGTTTTTAAAGCTCAAAATAAATTAGTTAAAGACAGTACAGGCAAAAAGAAAATAGAAGTGTTTAGTACCCGAAAGGCTACTTTGCGCTCAACCATTTTCCCCGGGTTAGGGCAAATTTATAATAAAAAATATTGGAAATTGCCACTGGTATATGGGGCATTGGGTACTACAGCCGGTGTATATTTTTTTAATATAAAAACATATAAAGCACTAAAGCTTGCTTACATTTATAAAACTGATACATTTCCGGCCAACGATCTTTTGATAGATCCAAGATTTGGAAATCTATCTGCAAGTGCTATAAGAAGCTATCGCAATAGTTTTCGGCAAAACATAGATTACTCTGTACTGTTTTTCATTTTTTTTTGGGGGTTGAATATAGTAGATGCCACAGTAGATGCGCACCTTAAAGCTTTTGATGTAAATGATAATTTGAGTTTGCAACTAAAGCCTGGCTTTAGCCCAATGGCAAATACCGCTGGCATAAGTTTGGTGTTTAATATTGGCAAAAGAAATATTGACAAAAGAAACATTAGCAAATAAATTAAAAATAGTTTTAACTATGAAAATTGCACTTATAGGCTATGGCAAAATGGGAAAAGCCATAGAAGCGATAGCAGTAGAGAGAGGGCATGAAATAATATTAAAAATTGATATTAATAATAAGGCTCAACTTACACAAGGGCATTTGCAACAAGCAGACGTAGCAATAGAATTTACAGGTGCGCATAGTGCCTTTGATAATATTTGTGCCTGTATAAATGCAGGTGTGCCAGTAATATGTGGCAGTACTGGCTGGCTGGCTGAGCTGGAAAATATACAAAACATCTGCACTCAAAAAAATGGCGCTTTTTTATACGCCAGTAATTTTAGTATTGGGGTAAATTTATTTTTTGAGCTAAACCAACAGATTGCAAGGCTCATGGACAACTATCCAATGTACAATGTAAGCATTGAAGAAATACATCATACAGAAAAAAAAGATGCGCCAAGTGGCACCGCTATAACCATTGCAGAACAAATACTACAAATTAATCATCACAAAAAAAAATGGATTAATGAGCCTGCTGCCAAACAGGATGAGTTAGCCATAATTAGTAAAAGAATAGATCCGGCACCCGGTACCCACACAGTAAAATATAGCTCAGTTATTGATGATATAGAAATTACTCATACGGCTCATAACCGCACAGGCTTTGCTACAGGTGCAGTACTGGCTTCAGAATTTTTACAAAATAAGAAAGGTATTTATAGCATGAAAGAAGTACTGGGCTTATAATTTCCTACCTTTTTTTTTAACTCTACAAAAGCTTCCGTAAAACATAATCTGTTTGTTTTCGTTATATAAGCCTTAATTAACCATAAATTAAGTAAGTTTACCATTATTCTTCTATAACCTTTGCTTATAAATGGATACTCAAAAAATACTGCTAGCTATCGTTGATGACCATCAAATTGTAATTGATGGTATAAAATCGATACTGGAAGACCATCAGGAATTTGTGGTAGTGTTAGAAAGTACCAATCCTATAGAGATGTTTAGTTTATTGCATGAGCACCCAATTAATATTTTGCTTACAGATATTATGATGCCAGGTATGAATGGCGATGAGTTATCCAAAAAAGTAAGAGCAACATTTCCCTCAATAAAAATATTGGCATTATCCATGAGCGGGCAAGGGGAAATTGTAAATAAAATGATTAATGATGCAGATATTTCAGGCTACGTTTTAAAAAATATCGGAAAAAAAGAGCTACTGTTTGCAATAGAAAAAATAGCATCGGGAGGAGTTTACTTTAGTGATGAAGTATTGGCAGAAATGATAAAAGCAAGTGAAATTACCAAACAAAATCATACTATTAATCTTACCCATAGAGAAATTGAAATAATACAGCTAATTGAAAAAGAATATGGAAATAAATTAATTGCTGATACACTTTTTTTAAGCGAAAGAACTATTGAGACACACCGGAAAAATATATTTAGAAAAACGCAAACTTCCAGTGTTTTAGGTTTAATAAAATATGCTTACGAACATAAGCTGGTGTAATTTTCTACCACTGCTATTTACGCTTCAAAAAAAACTAC
>JBBQTZ010000014.1:0-38236 GCA_038234405.1 Chitinophagales bacterium | reverse complement strand
CATGCTGCGTTGCACTGCTCATGGCTGTGGGTTTTTCCTTTACGAATGGAGGGGCCGGGCGGGCGCTTCTATCCCCATCCCTTGAGCAGTAGTTTTTTAATGGGGCTTTTATCACAATATCACCTTTAGCCTGGTATAGCTGAGCAGCGTAAAACAAAAGCACCGATTGCTGATGACCCGGTGCTTTTGCATTTTATTTTGTGTAATTTAAATTAGGGGGCTGGAGGGTTTGTATCCGCTTGTAAACTTTTGTTCTCGTTCTTTAACCCCCATTATCAGCAACCACAAACAAAATGACAATTCGCCAATAAATATAGGAATAGCAATATAAACAAATAAAGGGTTTGCAAAGCCTTTAGAAAGAAACATTACAAAACTGTTGAGTAAATAACCTACACCTGAAACTGCGTATAATATTCCAAGAAATCGTGGTACAATTGCTGATTTAAAAATTACATAACCAATAATGAGGCAGTAAAAACCAAAAAAAACTAATCCAATTCCATAACCCAATGCTTGAATGTTTAGCGATAGTAATGAAAGGGTTGCCAATTGATTTGTTTGAAAAGTATTTAAATATTTGTCGCCATTCAAAATGAGTAACGGTGTCATTTGAAATAGTAAATTGACAGCAATAATTGCAGTTTGAATAACTACAAACATCATTGCAAGTCTTACAACGTTTTTATTTGTTGGTTTAAACAGAATATATATGATAATAACACTGGGTAGTCCAGCTACAAAGTTTACAAGGTCTGCCACAAATCCATAACGAAACAGCATTTCAGAAGTTTGAATGTTGTGTGCTGTTGCCATTGCGTCATTTGAAACCCTTAATGCCTGCCGAACAAATATTTCTGCAAATAAACCTGTCGCTATAACAATTAGATAAAGTAGGCCAGCAATTCTTGCTAAATTTTTATTTGAAATCATACCCATGTTTTATTTCTTAACTTTTAAAATCAAATTTATTTTGGAAAAACATATTTACAGGGAACAAATAAAAGAGGAATAATTATCCAAATAAATATGCTCTCTAATTCTTCTGCTTCTTTGCCATTTAGCGTATTTCTTTTTTAAAGTGAATATGCTACAACAATAAGCCAAAGTCATTTGTAAAAAACCATGAATAACAATAATTGGTATCATTCTCCCTGCATAAAATATACCTAAAAGTGAAAGTGTTGAGCTATACAAAAAACCAAGTATGCTGATAAAATTTCCTTATAACGCTATATCATTCAGGTAACTGAAGGAGGTTGTATCTACTATTAAATCTGTTAAAATTAAATCTTCCTCAGGCTGCATGAAGGTATATTTAAATAATTGTTAAGTTAGTTGCTTTGGTAAAATAAGATGAGTAGATAAAGCCAACCATTACCAAAACAATAACCAATATTAATAAGGAGGATAAAATGATGCCAATAATGCTACAAGTGCGGCCGGCGTTGGAAGTGCCATAGCTTGATGCTGAGTATAGTTCTGGTGCAGCTTTGTACAAATTACGATCCTTATTGGCAAGTATTAAACCAATAATGCCACAAATAATACCAACAATGCCGTAGCAAACGGACCCCACTATAGAGATGATGCCTAAAACTAATGACACTGTTGCATTGGGAAGGTTTTGCTGGTTTAAATTACTACCTGAAGATGGCGCCAATAAATCGGGTTGTTGCATAATGAATTGTATTTACGAATGTTGAATAATTTTGTAAATATAATTAGATGCCAGTATGCCAGCAACAATTATATAGCTATAAATAATTATTTTATTCCCCTGCTTAAATTGAAATTTTAGCTGCAAAGCTGCAAAAGAAAAAAGCAAGATTAATGGTATTGTAGCTGGATGAATTTGCAAACTTGTTTGCAGGTTTCCTTTCAGCAGTTCTATAAAACTTCGTTGTAAACCGCAGCCGGGGCAATTTATTTGCAGTAGCTTTTTTGTAGGGCAAGCCAATTGATTTGCCTCAAGCCATTTAATTAAATTAGAAATGTATATGACCTTCATGCTATTTGTATGTAACTGAAAGTAAATAAAATTATTAGCAGTTTATACATTGCTAATACGGTAGTTTTAAATTGAATAAAAAAAGAAAAACGCTATAGTAGCAATAAATATTTAATGGTTACTATAGCGTTAGTGTAATTTATTAGTCAATATTTAATAAGCTCTTGCAAACAAAACCCTCTGTGAGCTTGGGTTTCCTGTTAATATGCATTTGCCTTCTTCTTTTGTATTGTTTAATGGAATACAGCGGATAGTGGCTTTGCTCAGTTCTTTAATTTTATCTTCAGTGTCACCTGTGCCATCCCAATGTGCTGCAACAAACCCGGTTTTTTGATCTAACAATTGTATAAATTCTTCCCATGTGTTTGCAGGGGTAATATGCTCATCTCTAAACTGTTTTGCTTTGTTAAAGATTGAATCTTGTATATCATCCAACAAATGAATAATATTTTGTGCAAGTCCATCAATGCTATAAGATTTTTTTTCTTTGGTATCTCTTCTTGCAACTTCCACCACATTATTGGCAATATCTCTAGCCCCGATAGCAATTCTAACAGGCACCCCCTTCATTTCATATTCAGCAAATTTCCAACCGGGTCTGTTGTTATCATTATCGTCGTATTTTACGGATATGCCAGCAGCTTTTAATTCTTTTATTAACACAAAAACCTTTTCATCAATTTGCTGCTTTTGTTCTTCTCCTTTAAAAATAGGAACAATCACTACCTGTATTGGAGCTAGTTTGGGCGGTAATACAAGCCCTTGGTCGTCACTATGGGCCATAACCAAGCCCCCAATTAACCGGGTACTTACTCCCCAACTGCTAGCCCATACATAATCCAGTTTATTCTCTTTGTCGGTAAATTTTACATCAAATGCTTTTGCAAAATTTTGACCTAAAAAATGGGAAGTTCCGGCCTGTAAAGCTTTACCATCCTGCATAAGGGCTTCTATGCAATAGGTATCTTCGGCACCTGCAAATCGTTCATTCGCAGATTTTACACCTCTTATTACGGGCATTGCCATATACTTTTCTGCAAAATCTGCATAAATATGCAGCATCTGCACCGTTTCATCTATAGCTTCCTGCCTTGTTGCATGTGCTGTATGGCCTTCTTGCCAAAGAAATTCTGTAGTACGTAAAAATAGCCTGGTACGCATTTCCCACCTTACCACATTGGCCCATTGGTTTATTAAAATTGGTAAATCCCGGTAAGATTGTATCCATCCTTTATAAGTGCTCCAAATAATTGCTTCGCTTGTTGGCCTCACCACTAGTTCTTCTTCTAATTTTGCCTCGGGATCAACCATAAGTTTTCCTTTGTGATCAGGATCTGCTTTTAAACGGTAATGTGTAACAATAGCGCATTCTTTTGCAAAACCTTCTGCGTTTTTTTCCTCTGCCTCAAATAAACTTTTTGGGACAAACAAGGGAAAGTAGGCATTTTGGTGCCCTGTATCCTTAAACATTTTATCTAATTGCCGCTGCATATTTTCCCAAATGGCGTAACCATAGGGCTTTATAACCATGCAGCCTCTTACTGCGCTATAATCGGCAAGTCCGGCTTTTATTATTAAATCGTTGTACCATTGCGAATAGTCTGTTTGCCGGCTTGTAATTTCTTTACTCATTTTTATTAGTTGATTTATTTTATAGGTTCTTTTATATTTTCTATAACTATGTAGACTATTTAAATGTATTAAATTGCAGTATTATTTATAAAGAATTTTCTTTGTTCCTATTGTTGATGTTTAACATTATTCTCACAGTTTTTTGTAATAAATGGCAAACGTTTTGAATAGTAAAATCATCCTTTAGGCGCACAAAAGTAGTAACTTCAATTTTAAATCATTTTAAACAAATTGCCATGAACAACAAACTTTTACTTTTTGCTTTTGCAATAGTCACTTTTGCCAGTTGTACAACTGTATATAAATCAGGGCAAACGCCAGATGACGTGTACTACTCTCCTGTAAGAATGTATGATGAAACAAGGAAGGAAGATACAAAAGATGACCGGATTGATTATAGGGACTTTAATGCTGAAACCAGGCAAATTCGCATGGGAATTAACGATCGCCGTTGGCGCAATTTTGATAATGAAATATCTTATAATCCCTATTTATTTGGATACAATTATGGGTATTATTACAACCCGTTTTACTGGGCTCAACCAGTATATAACCCCGTAATTTTTGTAGCAAATAATCCCAGGAACACTACACCACGAACTACTAATTTAAATGGTTATGGCAATGGTTATATTAATAATAATGTAAATATTAATCCAAAAACAGGTACACGTGTTGCAGTACCAGCAAGAGTTTACAATAATGGCAGCAAGCTTGGTAATGTATTACGAGGCGTATTAAATTCAGAAACCCCACGCTATAATAATAACAACAATAACAACAATAACAATAATCGTAATAACAACAATACTCAATCTAACAGGAGTTATACACCTTCAACCAGCAGTGGTAGTTCTTCATCATCTGGTGGAACAATTACCAGGCCAGCAAGAAATGGAAAGGATAATTAAGCCATTACCATTTACTAATTTAATGCAATGCCTAAAGTTGATAGAAAGAAATTTGAGCCAAAATTTTTATGTTATGAAAAAACTTATACCCTTTTTTTTAATTTTTGTAAGTAGTAATCTTTTTGCACAAATACCGGAGGATGTACTGCGTTATTCTTACTTTCCTCAAAACGGTACAGCCCGTACGCTTGCCATTGGTGGTGCCATGGGCTCGTTGGGAGGAGATATTACTGCAACATTTGTAAATCCTGCAGGGATGGGAAATTATAAAACAGGTGAAATAGTTTTAACTCCCGGGCTTTTTTTCAACAGCAATAAAGTTGATTTTAGAAATACAAAATTATCCAATAATAATAACAGTTTTGGTTTAGGTCCTATTGGCATTGTGTTTGGTTCGCCCAATCGTTATAAACCAGGTAACAGTACTGCCTTTAGTATTGCTGTTACGCAAACAGCTAATTTTAATAATACCGTTAGTTATAAAGGGCTAAATAATATAAGCTCATATAGTGAGCAATGGACGGAAGCAATTGCTAATAGTGGTGCTGAATTTGCCAATGTGCTTAACAATCCATCTTTTGCTTATGGGGCGGCGCCTGCTGTGCTTAGTTTTTTGGTAGATACTTTTAGAATTAATGGAAACCTTCTTTTAAAATCTTTACCAGAATTGTTGATAGATAATCAACAGGCTTTGTTACAAGAAAAAACAATAGCCACAAGGGGTGGTATTTACGAAATAGGACTTGGCTTTGCAAGTAATAGCCATGATAAATTACTTATAGGTGGTACACTAGGCATACCAATAGTTAACTATCAAAATACTACCACTTTTAGAGAATCTGATACCTCTATTACAAACAATAATAATGGCTTTAATTATTTTAATTACACTGATAATTTTAGTACTACCGGAGCAGGTGCCAACCTTAAATTAGGTATAATTTACAGGCCGCAAGAAAGAATCAGACTTGGGCTTGCTGTACACACTCCCACTTATATGTTTTCATTAACAGATAAGCGCAATACTGTTTTACAAAATGATACAGAAAATTACAATGGTGAGGCCACGGTAGCATCTGGTGTTTTTACCGGCAACCAGCCAGGAGAAAGCAAATACACCATGCTTACCCCCTGGAAAGTAATGGTGAGTGGTAGTTATGTATTTCGTGAAATTGAAAATGTAAAAAGGCAGCGTGCTTTTGTAACGGCAGATATTGAGTATGTAACAAATGGTAGTTCTGGTTTTTATAGTTCTAATGAAGCTCCTGGTCCTGAAGAATTAAAATATTTTAAAGATTTACGCACCATAATCAGTAATCAATATAAGGGTAATTTTAATTTTAGAGTAGGAGGCGAGTTAAAATTCAATGTATTTATGGCAAGGCTTGGCTTTGCTTATTATACCAATCCTTATAAAGATGCAGCTTTAAAAGCTAACAGAACGCTGCTAAGTGGCGGTATTGGCTACCGAAACAAAGGATTTTTTATTGATCTTACCTACGTTCATTCTTTTAATAAAGAGGTGGATTTTGCTTATCGTTTACAAGATAAACCAAACACATTTGCAAGTATTAACAACCAGCGTGGCAATGTAGTTGCTAGTGTTGGGTTTAAGTTTTAACCCCGAATTACACAGTTAAAATTTATTATGGCTTCCATCTGATGCATAGTTAAACATTTCAGAACACTTTCTAACCTCAAAATAGTTCATTGTTTTTTCGGCCAAAAAATAACCTGGAAACACCTACCTGTATTGAATTTGAAAATCTCATTACGTTTTTAACTGCAAAATTTGTTTTAATGAAGTAATTATAAAGTGGCCAACTGTAATTTTATTTTTGAAAGAACTTCCTCAAAAGCCGGATTGCACCAATGGATATCAGGGTCTTTTTTAAACCAGGTCATTTGCCGTTTAGCATATTGGCGGGTACTTGTTTTAATTGAGGTGATGGCTTGTGCCAATGTTATGTCGCCGTTCATGCTTGCAAATATTTCTTTGTAACCAACTGTTTGCAAGGCATTTAAATGCTTAAATGCTAGTAAATCTTTTACTTCTTTTAGCAGCCCATCCTCTATCATACAATCTACTCTTGCATTAATACGCTCTGTAAGTAAAGGTCTTGGCAATTCCATACCAATTTTAATAATTTTAAAATCCCTTTGTTTTTTTTGATGGGTTTGATAGTACAGAATAGAGTTTTTGGTGGAAAGTTTTACCTCTAAAGCCCTCGTCAATCTTTGTGGATTAAGTATTTCTCCTTGTATAAAATATAGGGGGTCTTCTTTTTTTACCTGTTCTCTTAGCCATTCAATGCCATTATTATTGTAGTTGTTGATAATAGTTTGGCGAATAACAGGATCTATACCAGGTAAATCGTCCATTCCCTGGCACAATGCTTTTATATACAACCCGGTACCACCAGTTATTACTACAGTATCTGATTTGGTGAAAATTTTTGTTGTTTTTTCTAAGGCATATTTTTCAAAAATAGCCGCATTTACTTCTTCGTGTATTGAATGCGAATTGATAAAATGATGTTTTACCTGTAAAAGTTCATTTGTGGAGGGCTTGGCAACACCAATTGTAAGTTCTTTAAAGCACTGGCGACTATCAGCAGAAATAATTTGGGTGTTAAAATATTTTGCAATTTGAATAGCAAGGGCAGTTTTTCCAACAGCGGTTGGCCCAACTATTACAATACAGTTTTTGTTCATTATTGCTCTTTTTGGCTTGTAAAGAGCCTATTAAAGCTACATTCTGTAAAAAAAATTGCTACGCTCTATTTCTTGTTAATAATATCTGCATATTACATTCCATCATCCACTACGTCGTCGGTGCCGTTTTCTTCTTCTGTTACATCTGCATTGTTTCCATCTTCATCTTCTTCACTAAAGCCTTCTAGCATAGCAGCAGCATTAAGGTCGTACTTTTCTTCTACCTCTGCCAAACGCTTATCTATGAGCCCTTTGGTGCCATATTGCGAAGGGGCAATGCCTTCTGTGCGAATACAGGCAGGATAAGTAATTTTTTTATTTTCCTCTTTATCTACATTAATAAGTTCTACCTTAAAAGTCCAGAATTTATTAAAATCGTATTCATAAACAAACTTTTGATTAGGGTCTTTTACTTCAGACCCCAACAGAGTTTCTATCATAATTAATGGCGCAGCCTTGTAAGTTTTGTCATCATACTTTGCAAGCGAAATTTCCCGGCCCCTTAACCAGCTATCATTACTTCTGTAAAAAGTTGCTTTGTGCTTATTATCAAATTCGTAACTTTTTAAAATGCAATTATGCAAATCTTCAAAACTATGTGTATGACGTATTACAACATCTCTGTAAACACTGTCGTCTTCTTCCCAATATACTCTAAACCTTAAAATAGCCATCCTTTAGTGTGTTAAATAGGTAATGTAAATATTATCAAAAGTAATCAAAAAGAGTGTTAATTTACTTACTTAAAGATATAAATAAATGGTGCTTGTATAAACAACAATCTCATTGTTTTGTTATTCTTTTCGCTGTATTAGCGCTGATAGAGTGTATTTAGTTGGTATCGTCTATTTAAACAAGTAGATGTTACGCAGTTCTACTTTGTAGGTAGGTTTAGCCTAAAAAAACTAGTAAACTACTCAGCCACTAATCCTATTTCCTTCGCTTTTATCAACATGTATTGATAAGCTGCATTATAATCATTTGTAATTATTCCATCTAAAATTGCTTCTCTGATACCATTTTTTATATCACCTACCTGTTTGCAAGGGCTAAGTTTAAAAATTTCCATAATCATTTCGCCGGTTATGGGCGGTTGCCAGTTACGGAGCTGATCGCTTTGCTCCACCTCTGCACAGCGTTTACGAACCAGGTCAAAATTTTCGAGGTATCGTTTTACTTTAAATTTGTTTTTTGAAGTAATATCTGCGGCGCAAAGTGTCATAAGTGCATCAAAATCTTCACCTGCATCAAAAAGTAACCGGCGTATAGCTGAGTCTGTAATATTTTCTTTTGTTAGGCTGATGGGTCTTAAATGAAGCTCCACCATTTTGCGAACAAACTTCATTTTTTCATTTTGAGGCAGTTTAAGCTTTGTAAAAATTTTTGGAACCATCCTGCCTCCCAGTATTTCGTGCCCATGAAACGTCCAGCCATGGCCAATTTCAAATTTTTTTGTTGCTGGTTTGGCAATATCATGCAATACGGCAGCCCACCTTAGCCAAATATCATCTGTATGTGGGCATATATTATCTACTACCTGTAAAGTATGATAAAAATTATCTTTATGCCCTTTGCCATCAATGTATTCTGCCCCGGCTAAATCTACCATTTGTGGAAAAATTAGCTTTAGTAAGCCAGCTTTGTACAGCAGATCGAACCCGATAGATGGTTTTGGAGAAAGTAAAATTTTATTCAGTTCGTCTGCAATTCGTTCGCCGCTTACAATTTTTATCCGGTGGGCATTTTGGCAAATCGCTTCAAATGTTTTTTCTTCAATAATAAAATTAAGCTGTGTGGCAAAGCGAATGGCCCTCATCATTCTTAAAGGATCATCACTAAAAGTTTGTGCAGGCGGCATTGGGGTTTTTAAAATGCCGGCAGCAATATCGCTCAATCCATTAAACGGATCTATCAACTTACCAAAATCTGCACTGTTTAAACTGATGGCCATTGCATTAATAGTAAAATCTCTCCTGTTTTGATCATCTTCCAAAGTGCCTGTTGAAACTGCAGGTTTGCGGCTATCAACGCTGTAACTTTCTTTTCTTGCACCTACAAACTCAATTTCAAAATCGGAAGATTTTATTTGCGCTGTTCCAAAAGTTTTAAAAAAATTTACAGTAGGTTTATTTTTAAATTGATTGGCAACCTGCTGTGCCAATAGTATGCCATCGCCAAGGCAAACGATATCCATATCTTTTGTAGGCCTGTCTATTATTTTATCACGTACAAAGCCGCCAATTAAATAGCAGGGAAGTTGGAGAGCTGCTGCTGCGTCGGCAATTTTTTTTAATACGGCCAATTCATGTGTAGTGCAAGTAATATCCATATCAACAAAAATACCCTTCAATTGATAACTGGCAATAGATATGGTTTATTTAATCTCATAATTACGCAGTTGCCATTCTAATTTAAAATAACACTTTTAATAATTATTGGCCACAATCCACAATATTGCCACCATTTATCGGCAGTAAAAATTACTACAATTTGTTGTAGTCTTGTTTTAACTGTATTACATAAATGCAAGGTAAACCACTTATCAATTTTCATATCCAGCTTTTATAGTTGAATTTTTAAATGACTATCCGCAATTGAAAGCAACTTTATAAAATAGATAATTTTCATTAAAAATTGTGATACGTGGCCTCATCCCAACCCTTCTCCAAAGGAGAAGGAACTCGAAGATTGAAGCGGAAAATCTTTAGTATGGAGTTAATCTTTTGTTTGCACCTTTTTACGGATAGTTATTAAATTTTACTTATGGGTTAAAAATGAATACTGAACTCATATACTCCCATATAAACTTGTACCATCAGGTAAAATAAAAATATAGTTTAGGTTACAAGTAAGTTTGTTGCTTAAATATTCTTGATTTGTTTATATATTTTTAGGTGTTTAAGGATTATTTGCCACAAATAATCAATACGAATGTAACTTCACCTGCCAATAACAGTTTACTTCAGTGCCCAATTTAGAAAAATCTACCATTTTATTAATTTCTTTCGGCATTAAAGTTGACGTAATAGACTTTCACAAAAAAACAGCAAATAATAAACAGGTTGACATGTTCACCATATATTGAATTACTTATGAACAATAATTTTTTTATACAGGGCCCCGAAGATGATATGGAGTTTATGCCCATCATTCCTTTAAATGAAGATGATAGTGAAGATGAAGAGCTACAAAGCATTCCAACCGAGTTACCCTTACTGCCTTTAAGAAATACAGTACTTTTTCCGGGAGTTGTTTTACCCATAACAGTTGGTAGAGATAAAAGTATAAAGGCAGTAACTGACGCCTATAAGACTGACAGATTGATTGGAGTGATTGCACAAAAAGACAGTTCGATAGAAGAACCAACCGTAAGTGATTTGGAAGAAATAGGTACTGTTGCCAAAATTGCTAAAATGATTAAGATGCCTGATGGAGGAACTACCATCATTATACAAGGCAAAAAGCGTTTTAAAGTAGAAGAAATTACCGCAGAAGACCCTTATTTTAAAGCCAAAGTAAATATTCTTTCTGAAGAAGTTTTAAAAGATGACTCTGATTTTGATGCAATGGTAGGCAGCATTAAAGATCTGGCATCGCAGATAATAAATATTTCTCCCAACTTGCCTAGTGAGGCTTCTATCATTTTAAAAAATATAGAGAACCCTGTATTTTTAATTCATTTTGTTAGTAGTAATCTTAATAGTGATATTAAGGAAAAGCAGCGCCTGCTGGTAATTAACAATATTAAAGCAAGGGCAGAGCTACTGATGAACCTGATGCAAACAGAGTTGCAGTACACCGAATTGAAAAATAAGGTAACTAATAAAACCCGTGCTGAGCTTGATAAACAGCAAAAGGAATACTTTCTGCAGCAGCAGATGAAAGCTATAAAAGAAGAGCTTGGAGGAGATAATGTAGCTGAAGTAAAAGAGATGCAAAAGAAGGCCGAAGGAAAAAAATGGCCTGAAGCTGCAAAGGAAATGTTTAAAAAAGGAGCTGAAAAATTAGAGCGGATGCACCCAAGTACACCAGATTATTCTGTAGTGTACAATCATTTGGATTTAATGCTGGATTTGCCATGGGAAGATTACACAGCAGATTCGTACGATTTAAGAAAAGCAAAAAAAATACTTGATTTTGATCATTATGGAATGCACAAAATAAAAGAGAGGATATTGGAATACCTGGCTGTTTTAAAACTAAAAGGAGATATGAAGAGTCCGATACTTTGCTTTATTGGCCCTCCGGGAATTGGTAAAACCAGCCTCGGAAAAAGTATAGCGCATGCCATAGCCCGAAAATACGTAAGGGTGAGCCTTGGTGGCTTGCATGATGAAAGTGAAATACGGGGCCATCGCAAAACCTATATAGGAGCTATGCCAGGCCGTATTATTCAATCTATCCGTAAAATAAAGAGCAGTAACCCTGTTATGATTTTAGATGAAATAGATAAAGTTGGCAATACCATGCATGGCGATCCTTCATCTGCTTTGCTGGAAGTACTGGATCCGGAACAAAATGGAAGCTTTTATGATAATTATCTGGAACTGGAATATGACTTAAGCAAAGTGCTTTTTATTGCTACAGCCAATAATATCAATAATATTCAACCTGCATTAAGAGATAGATTAGAAATTATTGACTTAAATGGATATGCAGTAGAGGAAAAAATTGAAATTGCTAAACAGCATTTGGTGCCAAAACAGCAAGAAGCGCATGGGTTAAAAAATGTAATCATTAAAATAAGTGAAAAGGTTATTCAAAAAATAATTGAAGATTACACAAGAGAAAGTGGTGTAAGGGATCTTGATAGACAATTGGCAAGCGTAATGCGTAACCTTGCAAAACAGTTTGCCACTAAAAACAAATTAAAGCCAACATTAACACAGGTTGATGTAGAAAAGATTTTAGGAAAGCCACGCTACAACAACGATATGTACAAAGTAGCCAATATGGCTGGTGTTGCCGTTGGGCTTGCATGGACTTACGTTGGTGGAGATATTTTGTTTATTGAAATAAGTTTAAGTGATGGAAAAGGTGAAATGAAAATGACCGGTAACCTTGGAAATGTAATGAAAGAAAGTGCAACAACAGCTTACACATGGCTTCAGGTAAATGCTAAAAAACTGAATATTAATGCTGAATTATTTAACAATAAAAATATTCACATCCATGTGCCGGAAGGAGCGGTGCCTAAAGATGGACCAAGTGCCGGTATTACCATGATGACTGCATTGGCAAGTGCATTTACCAGTCGTAAAATAAAATCTTATTTAGCTATGACGGGTGAAATAACCCTCCGTGGTCAGGTTTTACCGGTTGGGGGAATTAAAGAAAAGGTGTTAGCTGCTAAAAGAGCAGGGCTTAAAGAGATAATTATGTGTTGGCAAAATGAAAAAGATGTAGAAGAAATAAACCCATTATTTATAAAAGGAATAAAGTTTCATTATGTAAAAACCATGCAACAAGTAATAGATATTGCACTTGTATAAAATCGTAATTAAATAAAGAAATATAATCGTTAACAAAATTTTAAAAAATTTTTAGATCCAAAAAGCAACTATTTCCCGTATGTAATGTTATATAGATGTCAACATGTTTTATGTTGGTTGTTTTAAGGGTTAAAGAAATTCCCTCCGACTCTTCGGAGGGAATTATAATTTTTACCCTACTGTATCAAAGCTGTATTTGGCTGGTATTATTCAATTATAACGTTCAACTACTCTATAAAAAAGGCTTTCAAAACCAAATACCTAAAAAAATGTTATTCTAACAGCCAAATAATCTTCTAAAAGCCCGGTCTTTTGCATTTAAAATTCTCATTACAATCTTAATAGCGTTTTTCGTTTTATATTCTTAAATAAAAAAATTACATATTGGCTAATTTTTTACCAAATGGAACTAACAAATAAGTAATAACCACTGCCCCAATAACATCAATTGAATAATGCACATGTTGAATTAAAACAAAAATTCCTATTAAAAATGCCGCTGCAAAGGCAAAAATCTTATCTGGTTTCTTTTCTAAACATAGCGCCAGCAAAAGCATATTTGAAGTGTGGCCAGAGAAGAAAAGATCTTTAGTCATAAAAAGACCTTTACCTCCGTATGTAATGCTGGTAAGCGGATCTTTTAATTTAATGAGTTGAAGTGGTGGATCTAAGTGAACGAGGTAGATGGATGCCATTCTTGCAAGCGAAAGTATTATTACACTGTATACAACCTGTATAAATAAAGTAGGATTACTAAAACACCTGTAAATAAATAATGAAAAAGTTGACCATATAATGATGAAAATAGGGAATGATAAGTCTATTGGTGATATAGTCTGTAAAAGCCAGTCATTTAATATGATTCCTTGTTGACGCCTTTCTATATAGGCAAAAAAGTAAGGGAAATATAATAGGATGGCGACTAAAAGTATCGTTCCTGCAATTGTTTTGTTTCTAAAACGAACATTGGACATAGCCGCAGACCAGCCGCCCATTACTACGATGGATGGATAAGTTATATTTTCTTTCACGGCGCAAAATTAGACTGCATTTCTATACTTAGCACCCCGTTTATAGAATAATATGCAAAATCGCTCATATTGTTATACCAAAGAATGTTTTGTATGCTGTTTCTACAAAGCCAGCATCAAATATAAAATGGTAATGTGGTAGCGCAAATCTTTACCAGCAATTACTTAATATTAGAAAAATACCCCAGGTAAACTTACCAGTGTAATTTTAAATAGTTTAAGACGAAATACTTAAGAAGAGATAAACTATGCGTATCAATTTTTTTAGTGTGGGCTTAAAAAAAAGTCACTTATCAATTTCAAAGGCAATTTTTAATACAACTAAATTGAAAGTTTAGTTTCCTGCAATAGGGTTAACGTTGTTATTTGCCGTATGTGGATTTAGTACTATAGTTAATACAAACATAATTCTTTCGTCTTTTAAAGCCTTATCAACGCTCAATATTGAAGTAGATCGGTACTGATTGTCTGAACAATTAATACAATCCAGAATAATATTTTCTTTTTTAAAGTTTATTACACCTTTGCTGTTTTCCAATACTAAGCCTGCATTAATTGAACTGCCTGCATAAAAATTAAAATCAGTTTCATTTATTTTACGAAGTTCATATAACGACATGCCGGCAAATAGCCCGCTTTTTAGTAACCATCTGCTTTCTGAAATAAATTTTTCTTTATTTATTGAATTTTTCAACTTTTGTTGTCCCCCAAATAAAAGGTTCAAAATAGTACGTTTGTTTACTTCATCTTCCCAAATAAAGACGACTTGCCTTTTTGTACCAGCAAATAAAACAGAGCATTTTGTAATTTCATTTTTGGAGAAAAAATAAATATCTTTTTTTACATTCTCTTCACCAAAATAATAAACCAGGTATTCATGCGAAGTGAAGTATAGCAAGTCATCTGCGTAAAACATATTTTTTGAATCTGGAAACAATTTTTTTTCAACTTTTATGGAGTAAATAATTGTTTCTTTTGTTACCAGTTCCAATATAGTTGCAACAAAATTTTGGTGTTGGTAAAGTAAAGAATTAGACGAAAAGCTAGTGTCTCCTTCATAACTGCAATAAAAATCGAGCAATTTCAATTCTTTTTTTAAGTTGCTTATTTCAGTAAATGATTTAGTTTGGTAGGTGAGTGAAGTTGCATTTTTGCAAGTAATCAAAACAATATTTCTGTATAAGCTATCTTGTTCATCCTGCGTATTAGCTAATGGGGAGATTAAATGGTAGTTTTTTATGGTTGTATCTGGTTTTATTCTATTGCTTGTATACTTATAACCTTTTTTTAGTAGCTGCCTGGCTATTTTTTGTTCACTAACGGCTAGCATTTTAATCATACTTTCAACATCAATACCCTGGCTATAAATAGGCAGGGTAAATAATATCAAAAAAATTGCTATCAAGTGCTTTATCATTTTTTTCAATCAACTTCTAAATTTAACAACGCTGTAATATGTTAATTTATTTGCTTTATATTTAAATTTCCTTCACAAAATCTACTTTCCTGGTTATTTTAAATAACAGAAAATTAATTTGTTAGCTAATATAACCTCTTCTAAAAGTTAAATTTCCCTTGGAGTACTTTTTATTTATTCACTTAAAAGTATTGGGTTAATTGCTACCGCTAAACGAAAAATGATAAACTATTATTACAAAAGTTTACAAATTTTAAATTTTTATCGCTTTTAAATTTATGTAAAATGGCGTAATTATTAATAATATATGGTAAACAACTATTATTATATTTTTTTTAAAAATATAATAATAGGATTATGTATTTTGTTCGCAAAGCCTTTACATTCCTGAGCTGGCATCTGTTTACTTTTTTTTCTCCCGATTTTTTCGGGACAGGTCGATAAAAAAAGTAACAAAAAAAATCAAGCCCGCTGAATGGCCCAGGCCGGGCGGGCCCGTCCAAATAGCTCAAGCCGGGCGTACTTGATTTCTTAACGGCTGATGGAGAAAATTTCCATCATTTTTTATTCAAGGCCATAACCAGTCTTTGTTTACAAACAAAATACCTAATCCTTTATAATAATTGAATTTCTACTAAAATACATTTAAAAAATTTGCAGGCAGTAATAATCAATTGTACGTTTATTTATAAAAAATTTTGCATAACATATATTTTTACAAGTAGCTAAAATTGATAAGAATAAACGATAAAGGCTCCGTCAACATACATGATTATTTCAATCATCCAAAAAATAAAAAGGAAAAAATATCAAGTTGCTATCCAAAACAATAAATCCTTTCATTATTTGTTTTATGGGAGTTATGTTCTAATTGTCATTTTTTTTCTGCCAACTACAACCTAAAAACGGATATGCCAATTTTTAAAGCCGCCCATTAAACTTAAATAAATTTTGGAATTACAAAGTGCAATAACTAACTTGAATTATAATTTATCATACAGAAAACCGCAAAATGTTAGCCTATGAATTAATCATTTACCTAATTATTCTTTCACAATTTTCATTTATTTTAAATTAGATTGCTATGAACGTAAACATTCAGTCTGTGCATTTCGACGCAGATTCTAAATTGGTATCTTATGTAGAAAAAAAAGTATCTAAGTTATTTCAATTCCATGACCGAATCACCAAAGTGGATGTGTATTTGAAACTAGATAATGTAGTTCATAATATAAAAGACAAGATTGCTGAAATAAGGGTACATGTTCCCAAACATGAATTTTTTGTAAAACATTCTTCCAAATCTTTTGAAGAAAGTTTTGATGAAGCCCTTGATTCTGTAATAGTTCAGATAAAACGAAAAAAAGAAAAACTTGCAGCCTAAAATTTTATCCCCAGATTTTAAAATCGGGGGATTTTTTTTTTGAAGATGTGTGCTTATTAACATTTTTGTAATTAATGTTTAAAAAAATCTTTACCAAAATTTTGGTATTAATCATTTTCTCCTACCTTTGCCTTCCGAAAAAAAAGAGACGTATTTATTTACTTTTTTTTTGTTCTTTGATTAGCTGTTTGATTGTAACCTTTTCAAACAAATCTAAATGTTTAATTTGCCGAAATAGCTCAGTTGGTAGAGCAACTGATTTGTAATCAGTAGGTCGCTGGTTCGACTCCAGTTTTCGGCTCGAATAAAATGTTGAAATAATTGGGCAGATGGCCGAGTGGTTAAAGGCGACAGACTGTAAATCTGTTCACGTAAGTGTACGTAGGTTCGAAACCTACTCTGCCCACAATATTAATTTGCAACAAGCAAAATAACAGAGGGAAGTTCTTTTAAATTTTGGAGTTTTTAGTTGCTAACGGCTAATTAAAAACTTGCTAATTGTACCAGCGGAAGTAGCTCATTTGGTAGAGCGGTAGCCTTCCAAGCTTCAGGTGGCCGGTTCGAGCCCGGTCTTCCGCTCATTCATTTATTTGCCCTAAGAGGTATGGCTTGTTTTTCAGGTTACCACACCTGGCAGTAAATAATCTCGATGTGAATCGGGAATTAAATGTGGTCTATTGATCACTGTTCTTTAAAATATTGATCAAGTTGACTCAGATAGCTGGGTTTATAATAGTTTAAAAAGCTGTTGTAGCTCAGGGGTAGAACATCCCGATAGTAATCGGGAAGGTGGTGAGTTCAATTCTAGTTCATTAACAATTGAAAGGATAATGAGAGGGAAGTAACACTAACTCTGAAAAAAGCTGTTGTAGCTCAGGGGTAGAGCATCCCGATAGTAATCGGGAAGGTGATGAGTTCAATTTTAGTTCTTTAACAATTGAAATGATAATGAGAGGGAAGTAACACTAACTCTGAAAAAAGCTGTTGTAGCTCAGGGGTAGAGCACTTCCTTGGTAAGGAAGAGGTCGTGAGTTCAATTCTCATCAACAGCTCAATAAAATATTCAAATTAATTGGTAAGCTTATTTTAAAGTAAACCAAAATTCAAAACAAAAAATAAAAACACCAAAATGGCAAAAGAATCATTCAAAAGGGATAAACCCCACCTAAACGTTGGTACTATTGGTCACGTAGATCATGGTAAAACAACGTTAACTGCCGCTATAACCGATGTTTTGTCAAAAAAAGGTTTAGCGGTTAAAAAAAACTACGATGATATTGATGGAGCTCCGGAAGAAAAGGAAAGGGGTATAACTATTAATACTGCTCACGTAGAATATGCAACACTATTACGTCACTATGCACACGTTGACTGTCCTGGTCACGCTGATTATGTAAAAAATATGATTACCGGTGCTGCACAAATGGATGGTGCAATATTAGTAGTTGCTGCAACTGATGGTCCAATGCCACAAACTAAAGAGCACATACTTTTAGCACGCCAGGTTGGCGTTCCTCAGGTGGTGGTTTTTATGAACAAAGTTGATCTTGTAGATGATCCTGAATTACTTGAATTGGTAGAGATGGAAATTCGTGAATTGTTAACTTCTTATGGTTTTGATGGCGATAATACACCAATTATACAAGGATCTGCAACTGGAGCTTTAGCCGGAGATGAAAAATGGATAGCAAAAATTGATGAATTGATGGATGCTGTTGATAGCTACATTCCTTTGCCTCCACGTTTAGTTGATTTACCATTTTTAATGAGTGTTGAGGATGTATTCTCAATCACTGGTCGTGGTACTGTTGCTACTGGTCGTATAGAAAGGGGTCGTATTAAAGTTGGTGAAGCAATAGAAATTGTTGGTTTAATGGAAAAACCATTAAGCTCAACCTGTACTGGAGTAGAAATGTTTAAGAAACTATTAGACGAAGGTGAAGCTGGCGATAATGCAGGTTTATTATTACGTGGTATTGAAAAATCTCAAATCCGTCGTGGTATGGTTCTTTGCAAACCAGGTTCTATTACTCCACACACAGAATTTAAAGGTGAGGTCTACGTATTAAGTAAAGAAGAGGGTGGACGTCATACACCGTTTTTTAACAAATATCGTCCTCAGTTTTACTTCCGTACTACAGATGTAACAGGAGAGGTTACTTTAAATGCCGGTACTGAAATGGTTATGCCTGGTGATAATACTTCATTAAATGTAGTATTGATTCAACCAATTGCTATGGAAAAAGGTTTAAAATTTGCAATTCGTGAAGGTGGCCGTACAGTAGGTGCTGGTCAGGTAACTGAAATTGTTAAATAAGATTTTCATCAGTATCTTTGAAATAGAATTAGCTAATTAGCAAATTTGCTGATTAGCTAATTCGTTTATACGGGCATGGTGCAACGGCTAGCATACGGGTCTCCAACACCCTTGATCTGGGTTCGAATCCTAGTGCCCGTGCAGATTAGTTATCAACTTTGCTGTAAAGTAAATTTGATAACTAATTTTTTATTATAATTTATTTTCACATATTTGCAGATATTATTTAATTATGAACAAGTTTACAGCATACCTAAAAGATTCTTACAAGGAGTTAGTAGAAAAAGTAACATGGCCTACCTGGGAGCAATTACAACAATCTACTATGATCGTTTTAGGTGCTACTTTATTTATAACCGCTTTGGTTGGTATCATGGATTTTGTGGCTAATGGCTCACTAAAATTTATTTATTCTTTATTTAAAGGCTAATCAATAATGGAAGAATCAGTAGTAGTACAGGAAAAAGAAAATAAATGGTATGTGCTCCGTGTAGTGAGTGGAAAAGAACGTAAAATTAAGGAATACCTTGATAAAGATATTGTACGTAATGGATGGGCAGAAATTATTAAACAAATCTTTTTACCAGTAGAAAAAGTATATAAAGTACAGGCTGGTAAAAAAGTGATGAGGGAAAGAAATTTTTATCCCGGTTATGTAATGATAGAAGTAGCTGATAATAAATTAAATGACGATATTGTGCAGCATATCAGTAACATTAGCAATGTTATGCACTTTTTAACGGACGGAAAAGGTAGTAAAGGCAATATAATTTCTTTACGAAAATCTGAAGTAAATAAAATGCTTGGTAAAGTAGATGAGTTGGGAGAAGCAGGTGGAATGACAATGAGTGAGCCTTTTATTATTGGAGAAACTATCAAAATTATTGATGGACCATTTAATGATTTTAACGGTATGGTAGAGGAAGTAAACGATGAAAAGAAAAAGTTGAAAGTGCAAGTTAAAATATTTGGCAGAGCAACTCCTGTTGAATTAAATTATATGCAGGTTGAAAAAATTGGATAAACTTATCTTATGATATTATAAAAAAGCCTTCCTGATGGAAGGCTTTTTTATAATACTGTGTTTTAAAAGCTGGTTTAATATTCCAAATTTTTTGATGTAACATACTATGTCTAATTTATCAAATTAAAATTTTAATTAGCTATTACAAGAAGCAGTAAGCAATTATTTTGCGTATCTGATAAATAACATTTACCTATTTTATTAATAAATAGTCTTCTTTTCACAAGTCAATTTGATTATCTGATTTTGATAAGATATTTTTGCAAATTAATTAGACAATCAACTAGTTAAAACCGGATTTGGCATTTGTGAACCTCCTTACCGTTACAACTGCAAAATATGGCTTAAAATATTAATTACACTCATTAAAAACAATTAATTGTATGCGACAAATTGCATTTAGAGAAGCCTTAAGAGAAGCAATGCAGGAAGAAATGCGAAGGGATGATAGGGTATTTTTGATGGGGGAAGAAGTAGCAGAATACAATGGTGCGTACAAAGTTAGCCAAGGTATGTTAGATGAGTTTGGAGAGAGAAGAATAATAGATACGCCAATTGCAGAGCTTGGTTTTACAGGTATTGCCGTAGGTGCAGCTCAAAATGGTCTCCGCCCAATAGTAGAATATATGACATGGAACTTTGCTGTGTTGCCTTTAGATCAAATATTGAATACTGCCTCAAAAATGCTGGCCATGAGTGGTGGGCAAGTTGGTTGCCCAATCGTATTTCGTGGTCCGAATGGTAGTGCAGGGCAGTTAGGTGCACAACATTCTACTGCATTTGAATCTATGTATGCAAATATTCCTGGTTTAAAAGTTATATCTGTAAGCAATCCTTATGATGCTAAAGGTTTATTAAAAAGTGCTATTCGTGACGATGATCCTATAATATTTATGGAAAGTGAAGTTATGTATGGCGATAAGGGAGAAGTACCAGAAGAAGAATACTTGCTACCTATAGGAAAAGCTTTTGTAAAACGCCCGGGAAAAGATGTAACTATAGTATCATTCAATAAAATGATGAAAGTGGCATTTGGCGCTGCAGACGAATTGGCAAAAGAAGGAATTGAAGCAGAAGTTATTGACTTGGCTACTATTCGTCCTTTAGATTGGTACACTATACTGGAAAGTGTTAAAAAAACAAATAGACTTGTAATTGTAGAAGAGCAATGGCCGTTTGCTTCTATATCTTCTGAAATTTCTTACAGAATTCAAAAAGAAGGATTTGATTATTTGGATGCCCCTATCAGACGTATTACATCTGCTGATGCACCAATGCATTATGCACCAAATTTAGTAGCTGCTTATTTACCAGATGTATCAAGAACAGTAAAGTTGGTGAAAGAAGTTATGTACTTAAAAAAATAAACGAAGTTATTATCTATGGCTTTTTATAGTATTTATTAAATACCCATGTTTTTAAAATATGGGTATTTAATTTTTAGCGACATTTATTATAATAATAGGGAAAAGCTTTATAGCCCATTCTTTATTTCGCTCTGTTAAACCCGAGTTTTATATTGAAAATCTGTTAGTGCCTTCAACTGAATCTGTCCTTTTTATTTTACTATATTTTTTCATCTTAAAATATATTACTATATTTATTGCTCATTAAAACTAAAATACTCGTTTAAATTGAATTAGAAATCCATTAAAACATTTTAAACATATAGTTTTGGTTAAACTATAAATTTGTACTATCAGTTTAATCCATTATAAATTATAAAACAGCTTAGGTAATTAATTATTACAATTGTTACCATTCGCAAACTAGCAGATGTTTTTTTTATTATATAAAATGCCGCAGTAACTGTACACCATATCCCTACAAATGTTAAACGAAAATTATGGCAAGTATCTTAATTATTGATGATGAAAAAGCTATCCGTAAAACACTCGCTGAAATACTTAGTTACGAAGGATACAAAATAGAAGAGGCAGCAGATGGCGAAGAGGGGCTGAAGAAATTTAGCAATGCCGTTTTTGATGTAGTGTTATGTGATATTAAGATGCCCAAAATGGATGGCATAGAATTTTTAGAAAAAGCAAGAGAACTTAATCCCGATGTGCCAATTGTAGTAATCAGCGGGCATGGAAATATTGAAACTGCAGTAGAGGCTGTAAAAAAGGGCGCTTTTGATTACATAAGCAAGCCACCGGATCTTAACCGGTTGTTAATTACATTGCGCAATGCTTTAGATAAGCAAATACTTGTTACTGAAACCAAAGTGCTAAAAAGAAAGGTTAGTAAGGTACAGCAAATGGTGGGTAACAGTGAGCCTATTCAAAAAATAAAAAATACTATAGAAAAAGTTGCACAAACAGATGCCCGTGTGCTGATTACTGGCGAAAATGGGGTTGGAAAAGAATTGGTAGCCCGGTGGATACATGAGAAAAGTAATCGTAAAACAGGTCCAATGGTAGAAGTGAATTGTGCAGCAATACCTGGTGAATTAATAGAAAGTGAATTATTTGGTCATGAAAAGGGTTCTTTTACATCTGCCATAAAACAGCGAATTGGAAAATTTGAACAAGCTAATGGTGGTACACTTTTTTTAGATGAAATAGGTGATATGAGTTTGAATGCTCAAGCAAAAGTATTAAGGGCTTTACAGGAGGGTAAAATTACAAGAGTAGGTGCAGATAAGGATATTTCTGTAGATGTAAGAGTGGTTGCTGCGACCAACAAGGATTTGTTGAAAGAAGTAAATGAGAAAAATTTTCGACTAGATTTATACCATCGCCTCGGCGTTATTATCATTCACGTACCTTCTTTAAACGAAAGAAGGGACGATATACCATCACTTGTTGATTATTATATTGAAATGATAGCAACTGAATATGGTCAGCCCAAAAAGCCAATTGACAAAGCCGCTATGGAAATGTTGACTGCTTATAATTGGACGGGGAATATCAGGGAACTGAGAAATGTAGTAGAAAGATTGATTATTTTATCAGGGAAAAATATAACTACTGAAGATATAGAAACGTATGTATTGCCACGAAAGTGAATTTAATAGTATGTTTTTTTCTATTTTCTCATTCAAACCTACTGGATTGCATCAATTTATTCAATAACTCTTCTTTGTACTGTAAAATCTATTTTGTATCAAAAAAATATACTGCATAAGCGGTTTAGGGGCAGATGAAAAAGCATTCCGGCATCTTAGTATAGATGGTTATGAACTTGTTTTTATACCATGGCTGATGCCGGTTAAAAATGAACACATTTCAAATTATGCAGCAAGAATGGCTCAATCCATTCCAGATCAAAATCCTGTTTTATTAGGTCTATCTTTTGGCGGTATGATGAGTATTGAAATTGCCCGTTTGATTCCGGTAGAAAAAATCATATTAATTTCCAGCATTCAATCTTACAGGCAATTGCCTTTGTGGTTGAGGATTGCGGGTAAATTAAAAATAAATTACCTGGTGCCTTTACGCCCTTACAAACTACTTGAACCCTTTCAAAACAAGCGATTAGGCGTAACCACAAAAGCCGAAAAGGAAATAGTAAACCATTACAGACGAAATACGCCCCAGGTTTATTTAGACTGGGCAATTAATGAAATATTAAATTGGAAAAATGACTGGCAGCCTGCCTCTTTATTTCATATACATGGTGATGCGGATAAAATATTTCCTATTGCAAAAATAGCTCCTGCCTACATCATAAAAAATGCAGGCCACTTTATGATTATGAATAGAGCTGCAGACGTAAGTGAATGTGTTAAACTAATTTTACTTTCAAGGAGCAAATAATTTTACGCCATTTTTTGCATAGTGCATTTTTAGCAATGGCGTATAAATAAGTAAAATTAGGTTCTAGCTTGCCGTTTGTATTTTAGCAGCAAATTTATTACAGATACAACTGAAAGCATTTACAACTTTGCAGTTAATCATTATAACTTAGCATGTGTGGTTAAAAATCTCTTTACGATTACAACTATACAATATGGTTTTGAAACTTGTTTGATTTCAAAGTTATACTTCAACACTTTTTAAAAATAACCTATATCTCTCAAAATACCCTTCAACTGCAAACTATCGGTTTAAAAAACAGCAGCAGGTAACAATAGATTTTATACAATGGGTATCCATAATTAAACCATTTACTTTGTTTACTTTTACAAAAAGTCCTTATCTCCTTTTTAAAATTAGTTTCATGAAATACAATATTTCTAAAGTAGTTGGTACCCTTTATTTTTTATTCTTCTTTTTATGTGCTTCTGCACAAAATAACTTTTTTAACGATATTCCTGAAAGCACTATAAAAACTTTGTCATCTAAAAGAATAATAGTGCCCGAAAAATATCGTACCATTCAACTCGATACTGCAGGGCTTCTTTCTTTTTTGCGTTTGCTTCCATCAGAACAAAATATTTCAAACAAAAACTTTGCTCCAATTATTTCAATCCCAATGCCAGATGGCAGTTCTGCTGCTTTTCGTGTATGGGAAAGTACTGCAATGGCTCCGGAACTTGCTGCATTGTATCCTGAACTTAAAACTTTTACAGGGCAGGGTGTAGACGACCCTACTGCTACGGTTAAACTCGACTGGACAATTTTTGGTTTTCATGCAATGATTTTATCCCCGGTAAGCGGTTCAATTTTTATTGACCCCTTTGATCAGCAATCGCTTACCAACTATATATCTTACTACAAAAAAGATTTGAAAAAAAAAGGAATTTATACCGAATTGCCACCTGTTAACATACTTGAAAATGCAAAACCTGCTAATATTTTAGCCGGTGTTTGTGTAGGTACACAATTACGCTCTTATAGGTTGGCAATTGCCTGTACACATCAATATGCATTAGCTGTAACAAACAAACCAAATCCAACCATTACAGAGGTTATTAATAAAATTATAGTAACTGTAAATAGGGTTAATGGTGTTTATGAAAAGGAGCTATCCATACGATTCCTTTTAGTGGCAAACAATTCCAGTATAGTATTTGTAACGGCAGCCACAGATTTATTTACAGACAATAATGATGCTTTTAAACTTATAGCAGAAAGCCAACAAGTGATAGATAGTAAAATTGGTAATGCTAATTACGATATAGGCCATACATTTAGCACTGGTGGCGGTGGATTGGCAAACTTGGGCGTAGTTTGCAGAACTGGTTTAAAAGCGAGTGGTATTACCGGTTCGCCAAGCCCATTCGGCGATGCCTATGATATTGATTATGTTGCACACGAAATAGGACACCAATTTGGAGCAAATCACCCTTTTAATTCTAACCTGGGAGCTTGTGGTGATGGCAATGGTGTTTTAGGGGCTAATGCAGAGCCTGGGAGCGGTAGTTCTATTATGGCATACGCCGGTATTTGTGATGCCGATAATCTCCAGGCTAATAGTGATGCACAGTTTCATGGTGTAAGTTTTAATGAAATTTCTGTTTATTCTAATAACAGCAGCGGCAATACTTGTGCTGTAAGAACCAATACAGGTAATACTCCGCCAGTAGTAAACGCAGGAGCTGCCTATACTATACCTATTTCTACCACATTTGTACTTACCGGTGGTGCAACCGATGTTAATGGCGATGCCCTTACCTATAGTTGGGAGCAAATGGATGTAAATGGAAATTTTGGTGCATGGAATACCCCTGTTGGCAATGCACCTTTATTTCGATCTTTTAATCCTACAACTTCACCTATCAGGTATTTTCCAAAATTATCTACCCAAATAAACAATACAACAGTAATTGGAGAGTTGCTACCAACTTATGCACGTACCATGAATTTTAGATTAACAGCAAGAGATAATAGAGCTGGCGGCGGCGGAGTTTGCAATGCGCAAACAACTGTAACAACTTCACTTGCAGCAGGTCCTTTTATAGTTACCATCCCAAATGATATCGATATAGTTTGGACGGCAGGCGATTTTAAAACCATTACCTGGAACGTAGCCAATACAAATGCAGCACCCATTAATTGTACTACTGTTGCTATTCAATTATCTACAGATGGAGGCAATACTTTTCCTATAACCATAGTAGCTGGCACGCCAAATGATGGTTCAGAAGAAATTATCATCCCCAATAATATTTCTACTACTGCAAGAATAAGGGTGATGGCGGTTGGTAATATCTTTTATGATTTTTCCAATAATAATTTTACTATCCAGGCATCGGCTACTTCAACATTTATTTTCAATAATCCGCCTTCGGTTTCTGTATGTTTAGCAAATAGTGGTGTAGCTACACTTAGATCCTCTGGCTTAGGTGGGTTTACAACTAATATTGTTTTATCAGCAAGTCAGGTACCCGCAGGCACCACAGTTTCATTTGGCAGTAATTCTATTGCCCCGGGAGTAAGTACCACAGTTACATTAAATAATACAAGCAGTCTTGCTGCCGGTATATACACAATAAGAGTAACTGGTGTGGCGGGTGCTGTTACTAAAACAAGGGATATTAGTTTTTTAATAGGTTCTGCACCGTTAGCTCCTGCGCTTATATCCCCGGTAAATGATAGTATTGGTTTAACTACTTTACCAACTTTTAGCTGGGGTACAGTAACTGGTGCAATATCCTATACAATAGAAATTTCTACTTCCACTACATTTTCAATTATTACACAAACTATTAGTAATGTATCGTCGCCCTATACCCTTACTACTCCTTTAGCCCAGGATCTTATTTATTTCTGGCGTGTTAAAACAGCTAACTCCTGTGGAAATGGATTGCCTAATGCGATACCAAATAGATTTAAAACCGGATTAGTTTCTTGTTCATTGGTAACAGTTACCAATTATGTAAGTAGTAATGTGCCATTAGCAATTAGTACTGTAGGTACCTCAACCATTAACTCAACCATTACCATACCTGTAATTGCCGGAGCTCCTATTGCAGATGTGAATGTGGAAGGGCTTACAGGTACTCATTCCTATATGAGTGATCTTATAGTTTCACTTACAAGTCCGGCTGGTACTACAGTTACATTATTTGATCAAATTTGCGGAACGGGTGCTTTTGCAGATTTTGCATTGAATTTAGATGATCAGACTGCCGCTGCTACATTCCCTTGCCCTCCGGTGGGTAATGTTATAGTAAAACCACAAAGTCTATTATCTGCATTTAATGGGCAAAATAGTAATGGTATTTGGAGATTAACAATAAAAGATGTTTATAATGGAGATGGCGGCTCACTTACCGGATGGGGTTTAAAAATTTCTACCTGTTCTATAATACCAACTCCACTAATTACAAGCTATAGCTTTATAGGCGATGGTAATTGGAATGTTGCTTCTAATTGGGTAAACAACCTGGTACCTCCACTAGTTTTGCCTTTTGGAGCTACCATTAACATTAATAATTCAGTTAATGGAAAATGTATACTTAATATCAATCAGCAGATTGCAAAAGGAGCTTCACTTGTTGTTTTAACAGGTAAAAACCTGGTGGTGCCGGGTGTACTTACAATTCAATAATTTTTTGCATTCGTTAAAATGTTAGCAACTTTATTTCATTTTGAGGTAATTTTTTGAATAAAATAATTAAATATAGTATTATGTCCTATTAAAGAATATTTTAGTTATTTCCAGTTTTTCAACTGTGAAATAGTGGTTTAACTAAAACTAATAGTTTGTTAAAGCTACTTTTTAAAGGAATAAAATTTTAATTTATCTTTTTATAATATGCTATATTTATTTTATTAGTAGGAGGTACCAATATGCCATGCATTTATAATCCAATACTATTTCAAAGCCAGCGTTTTTAACAGTCTCCCTGTATTAATGATTTCTCTTTTTAGTATATAAAACCCGCAACTTTTGCTTGCTCTGTAAACCACCAACTTTTGACAACCCTAATTTAATAATGTTAATTACCCAGACAGGATTATGAAAGAAGGCTCATAAATATTTTTTCTAACTGGTTGCCTGATACAGGTTTTATGATGTAATCGCTCACTTCATTAATAGCATTTGCCCTATCAAAGTCTCTATTATCAGTAGATGAGCTAACCACGTAAATAGTAATCTTTTTAACTAATCTGGGTTTAAGTATTGCGTAAGCTTCTAAAAACTCCCACCCATCCATTACCGGCATATTTATATCCAGAAAAATAATATCTGGTAATGATGCCAAATCATTATTATCTAGTGTCAATTTCAAAAATTGAAGAGCCTTATCTCCATTGCTGAAAAACATAATTTTTTCAACCATGTTAGTGTATTCTATTTCCTCCTTCACCAAAAACTGGTAAATTAAATCATCATCGATAATACAAACGCTGTCTATTTTTTTTTTCATAAAAGTTCAAATTCATTAAAATGGATGATAAATGTTGCACCTTTGTCCGGTTCGCTTTTAACTGTTATACTACCGCCCATCGAATTAATTTGGTTTTTTGTAATAAATAAACCTACTCCTCTTGCCTCGGAATTTCCATGAAATGTCTTATGCAAAGAAAAGATCTTTTTACCATATTTAATTAAATCAATTCCCTGCCCGTTATCAGTGCAGGTTAAACTGATTTTTCCTTTTTCGCTAATGGCTGAATTAAAATGTATTATTGGCTTTTGCTTTTCTGATGAATATTTAATTGCGTTGGTAAGCAAATTCAGTATTATGCTTTCAAGATAAACTTTTGGATATTGAATGCTTTCACAAGCAGAAAAATTACAGGAAATATTAGCACCCGTTGCCATAATTTGTGCTGCAATATTCTTTACCTGGTTATCAACCATTGTTTTAAAAGAAAGCAATTCAGTTTTTAAATCTGTATTTTGGTTGATA
The DNA here is from genome assembly GCA_038234405.1 of Chitinophagales bacterium. Taxonomy (GTDB): domain Bacteria; phylum Bacteroidota; class Bacteroidia; order Chitinophagales; family Chitinophagaceae; genus Ferruginibacter. The sequence goes on along the minus strand of JBBQTZ010000014.1, from coordinate 9,553 downwards.
TTTAAAACATCGCTCAAATCATGCACTGTGTTACTCAACTGTTGAGATACATCAAAGATTTTAGATAGCAGCAGTTCTTTCTTTTCTGCACCAACGCTTCTGTTATAAAGGTCTATCAGAGAAACTAAATTGCCAGTAGGCGAACGCAAATTGTGTGCAACTATGTAGGTAAATTCTTGCAATGTATTACGTTTGTACTCAAGCCGCTTACTAAATTGTTCCAGTTTGTTAATCGTTTCTTGCAGCTTTCTTTCATTTTCTCTTATAGGAGTGATGTTTTTTGTAATCGTAATCACTTCATTTACCTGGTTCCACTTGTTAGTCAGCGGTATCATTTGAACTAAAAAATAGGCTTGCCCTATTTTATCTACAGTTGACTCTACCTCATATTCCACTTTTTTGCCATTTTCTAAAACATTCTGAAGCTTACTGGTAAATGCTTCTGTATGAGGATGATTGGGCAATACTTCACAAGGGGTTTTGCCTATATAGCTGCTCAAACTTTTGTTACTTAGTTTACTAAGGGAATCATTTACAAACTTATACCTCAGCTTAGCGTCCATTAAAGTTATAACATCAGGATTATTATTTACTAAAGCTTTAAATTGTTCCTCGCTTTCTGTTAGTTTTTGATTTGCAAGCACAAGGGCAGCCGTTTGATCTTCAATTATTTTTTGAAGTTGTTCAGGAGATTTTAAATTAAGGGCAAGCGGCAGTTTTTTATATAAAGCAATTACAGTTGCCGCAGATATTATTGCAGTTAAAAACAACAATACTGCATTTAACCGGTAAATAGGCACCCAAAACATAATGGCATCAAGTATATAAGTTATACCGCAAAAAATAATAAAAAGACTAAAAAGGAAAAATACTCCTTTGAAAGGAAAATTTTTTTTCTTTTTTATAAAAATAAAAAGCATAACGGGTATTGCAAAATAAGACAGTCCTATAACTATGGTGGATAATATGTACAACCACCCGTGAGCTTCTGTCCAGCGGCCACTAACCCACCTTGGCATAAAATCATTTGTTTTAAAAAGTTCTTTAAAGAACTCAAAAAAAGATTGCATATAACAAGTTTTTTAAAAAGGGATTGAATAATGTTATCAAATATAGCAAAAAATGTTCCTTTATTCCTGGCATGAATTACAAAAACTACCTTAACCTGGTATGTATAAATTTAAATGGGGTGCATACCAAATTGTCGCAGCATCAAGTGGTCAGTGAGGACACCGACCACGGCCGAGCCTTGATCGGTGTCCTCACCGACCGAAATCAGGAGCGACAATTTGGGATTCACTTATTTAAATGGGTACGCTAAAATTGTTGGTTATCATAATTTAACGTTGCTCGATATGGGGCAGCAGTATATTCTAATGCCCTGCGTTACCAAGCTGTATAAAGTATGCATGCGCTGTTAGGCGATAGTTTCAGCACAGATGCCACAAGCTATTACTGCTTCAAAAATCAGCGACTTCAATATCTCCGGCTTCGATAGGTGTTCCACTAACCTAAATTTTGCCTGGTTTTAAATCATGGATATTTATTCAGTCCCCCAAATTTCTTTTAAGGCAATTGGCAAAACTTATTTCTAAACTGCCACCATCAATAATTTGAATAAATTATTATATAAACATGGAGTAAAAAAACACGGTCATTAATTTCTTGTTCTGTATTTTAAACAAAAAAAATTAAAGGGTATATGTTTTTAATTCTACTCCGGGTATTTCTAAGCATTAAAAAAGTACCAAGGCGAGCTTCCAAATATTGCATTCCATAAAAGCGGTGGTTATCGCCGCTATTAAAAATAGCTGCTGAATTTGGCATTTTCCGCATTTTAAAGAATTCAATTTCAATAAAAGTAAAAAATAATCTTACTAAACGCAACGTCCTCGGCTCTGAGTATGCTCGTTTAGAAACGTTATTGAGAAGCGAAAGTGAATTTCAATATGATTTAACGGCCTCGGCTCTGAGTATGTTTGTAAGAGATGTTGCTGGGAAATGAAATAATTGTGCCAAAATTGAGTAATAGAATAATTTTTTTTGTAAACTCAATCTTCTTTTTAAACTGCGGCAATTATTATATTTTAAGAGGATAAAATAGTGTTAATACGAAAGCAACTTAGTAATGCCTTTATAAATGAAAAAAATAAAGCAGGAATGTACCTGGCGTTTTTTAAACCTTAATGAATTAGCTATTGTTAGCTGGTTTGCAGGTAACAGGCTTACAGATGTTAAAAATTGGCAAAAGAGAGTTGTAAGATCATTCATAAATATTTTGTAAATCCTAAAAATGGACCTCAGTAATGATAATCACATTTTGTAAGTTGATGGCAAAATGAGGCGTGGTTTTGGATGCCAAAAAATAATTAATGCAAAATGGTACTTTACTGAGTCATGTACAATAGTGGGGAGAAATTTGGGTATTTATATATCATTTCACAAAAACAATATACTCAGATTGGGACAGTTTCTACAAATTATATTATTTCGATTTCGGGTTTGAAACCCAATAGGGGTCTATACTACATAAAATATAAATATTCTTTTTATTAATTCAGATGAAACAATTAAAAAAGGTTTAAGGCACGGTTTTATTTCTGGTTTTATTATAATTTATTCACCAGGAGCAACTGCTTGCCAGATAGTCTTATTCCCGAACAGAAAGAAGGAGCCCAATCCAACACAGAAAGTGTTGTTGAATTAGATAATTTGGAAAAAGCATTGTATGCTTGTTCAGTGGTTAAACAGCGCCTGTTAAGCGTGAACCAATAGGAAAGTTTAGCGGGAAAAGGTACTGCTGATTTTCAACTGATTGATAGTAACGGCAATAAAACTCATCATACGGCCAGCGTGGGCGATTATTTCCAGATAGATATTCCCGGCCCAGGTTCTGAAAGTGGTGAAGGCGACGAATGGGTTCAAATTGAAGACATAAAAGAGATAGACGAAGGCGAAAGGCAGGCTATAGCGATCCGTGTTCGTCCTGCAGTTAATCCACATAATGAAGACCCAAATACAGCACATTTTTTTTGCGGGAACTCAACTTCCACCTTTATTGTTTTGCGGGAGCAAAACAGCGTATCAGCCGGTGTGTTTGCACGCAACGAATCGCCGAATACAGATAACAAAAATTGGACGGACAAACTGCGAAATACTGTGGTAGCTCCTGGCGCAAGAGCCTGTCTTGCAAAGCTACAATGGAAAAGGCTTGCGGATGGTTTTCTGCGCTTTGATAATGAGTAAAAGTTGTAAGTCGTTTTTATTTTTACCTACGAAATTGGAATGTATCGCCGGCTAAATTAAATGGTTATTTTATTTTAACCATAAAAAACCATTAATAAAAAAAATAAAACAACAGTGGCTGCTGTAGGGTAGTGCAGCTATTTGTAACCAATTATTGCGGTTATTTCGCTGCCAGCTATTCATTGGATAATCATTCGGGCATAAAGATAAGAGCGCCGCTACGTAGCAAGCATGCAAATAAGTGTTGTTCAGTTTCTGATGCACAATGCTTTAAGGCTGTTAATTACATTTATAAAACCACGATATTAATAAAAATATAGATAATTTCTTTTCTTCCCAAAGATTTTCACCTGTTGCTGGTCACATCCTAAATTAAGAAACTTGGTTTCCGGCCTCTATTTCCTGCGCCTGATGTTCTAGCTTTTTCTGTAAAGTATCCGGCCATTCGGCTTCGTTATCAAGTACTGTTCTATAGGTGGTGGCAAGCGCAATTTCCATCTCAGCAAAGCGCTGCTGTAATTCTCCGCTATCGGCTGTATCAAGCACTTTAAGTATTTCCCGCCAGGTGTTTTGGTAATTATTGTCCCGGTCTGTATCGCCCATTACCGCATCGCCATATTGCTGCAATTCATCCATTAACTCTTTGATGAAACCATTGGTTTCCGTAATTTTAAGGCGAATTTTTTCAGCGCCTTTCTCATCTGTTGCTTTTGTACTTATTCGCTCCGCCGCTTCTTTCCTGGTTGATAAAAGTGCCAATACTTCCTGAGTAATAAAAACCGGCGTTTTTCCTTCTATTTGCATTTTATTTAAGATTGAGGTGATAAAACTTCTTGTAACATTGTAAACATAATTGAGCCAAAATGGAGAAATAGAACAATTTCTTTTTCGTAAGCCCAATTTTAATCCCTGGTTGCGGTAATTATTATACTTCTCAAGAGATAAATTAGTAAAAGTTAATTGCTTTTCTTTAAGCCTTAATAGAGTATTTAATAAACCACTAACCGACCTTATTACGTCCACACAGCTTGATTTTTCAAGTTCTGCTTTATAATTTAGGAATAAGGTATGTGCATAAAATTTTTTGAATATCTGCTAAGGTTTGTCTCAAAAGTAGCAGATATCAGATACCCTGTTTTGTTTATTGCATTCTACAAATCAACTAAAGTATTATTATTATTTTGGGGAGTAATTTCCACGATTAGCCCATCACTTTTTGCAATTGATTACATTAATTGTATAGTCCAGGAATAAAAAATTTTTAGCATGATTTTTATATTATGTATTCTAAAAAATCATCCTGCATTTGCGATAGTTTAGCTGGTCACTTTTCTATAAGTCTTTTTACAAACTACCATCTTTACTATCGCTATTCTATAAAAATTGCGGCACATGCTTCAATAAGGGGGGGGTAATAATAACTAACGATTGTAGCCTGGTTTTGTTAATGGCAATAAAATAATAAATCAAAATAATAAATCTAAATAGTAAATAAAAAAATGGATAAATTCCCATTCACCGTTCGTAGGTCCGTTGAACTTCCAGGTCTGTATTTTCTAGGTACTATTATTTTCATTGGAGGTGACGTGATAACGCCAGGTGTAAGACATTTTTTCTTTCCATTATACTCCTGCCTGTTTACCGGGTATTGAAGCGTATTGGCATGGGCGAAGGGCTATCCATTGCACTGTCACTCCTTGTTTTAATATTAGTTGCTGCACTTAATATTTGGTTTTTTTTCGTCACAAATAACAAAGCTGGTTTCCGATTTTCCGCAAATTAAAGCCAATGTGCAGGCACACCTGCACAGCCTTAGCATTTGGGTAGGGCAAAAGTTTGGCATTACTGCCAAAAGGCAAACAAAAATGATTGCTGAACACAACGATAAACTGCTGAATTTGGCCGGTGGCTTTTTGGGTGGCGCCGCATCATCAGTAACCGGAATCTTAATTTTTATTGGCCTTTTACCCATTTATATATTCCTGATGCTCTTCTACAAAAACATTCTACTGCGTTTTGTGATTCTATGGTTTCCAATCACCCAACATGAAAAAGTAGAGGAAGTGGTTCGGGAATCGGAGGTTATAATAAAAAGCTATCTTGTTGGTTTACTTATGCAGATCTCTTACATCATTATTTTACCTGGAGGCTTGTTACTAATTTTCGGTATCAAGCACGCTATCCTTGTAGGTGCCATTTTCGCAATCCTTAACCTAATTCCCAATGTAGGAGCGTTGGTAGGCAACCTGATTGGAGTAGTGCTGACACTTTCATCAACCCAGGAAGTAATACCCATTTTAATTGTGTTAGGAACGATTGCCGTTGTATAGTTTTTAGACAGCAATATTCTGAAGCCACGCATTGTTGGAAGTAAAGTGAGGATAAATGCTTTGGCAACCATTATCGGTGTTATAGTAGCAGGAGCCTTAGCCGGTGTATCGGGCATGTTTTTGTAGCTGCCGGTTGTTGCGGTTATGAAAATTATATTTGACCGAACAGAAATTTTTAAGCAATGGGGAGTGTTGTTCGGCGATGAAAAGCCCAGGCGTAGCCCAATGCAATGGCCCGTTCTTCGTTCTAAAAGCAGGGATATTCAAAAAAAAGTTAAAGCAGCAAAACGATGTGGAGTCAATCAACGTTGACAATGATGACCCTGCTTTTCACAAGACAATATAAATAGAAAAAATTGGTAGTTTCTTACCTAAGTTGTAAAGCTTTAGTATAAATGAAATTTTTACTAATAAGATTTTTAAAAAGATAAGCCGAATAAAATGTTTGTTGATATTCCTTGCATCTAAGAGGGATAGGGCGATTTAGATTGAGCTAATGATCTTTTGATCTTTTGAAGGATTTTACAGATCACTGATTATTTTCTTATTCATTCAACAGTATATTTTACTTACACAAGAAAATATGTTAAGTCCGAAAGGTTTTAGCTATATCCTCTCCTTTTATGTTAACTTCTTTCATTATCTAAAGAAAAAACAAAAGCATTTATGTTAGGTTCGTTAAGCAATTAATGAAATTAAAAAAATTAATTATCAACTTTTAAAATGGGATGTTTTTTTTTAAAATGGTTTAAAATGTGGATTAATTTACCCAACAAATCTAAATATTTAACTGCCATGTGTTTTATTTAATTGGCATGTAATTCGTAAAACTATAATTGAATCAATTTTTAATTAAAAAATTTTATTTTATGCAACAAAATTTTAACAGTACAACCCAGGAAGATGACATGATCGATCCTAAAGAAAATCCAGCAACTATTTTAAATTCAGAATCACAAAACAGGGTGGTAAACGAAGATGAAGAACCAATGGATGACGAAGAGGACGACACAGCGGATAAGTCGCTGCCTGGCATTGCAGATGACCAATCAATTGAAGAAAATCCACTTGAACAAAATGATTTATTATTGCCTGGTGATGATGACATTGAAGATGTGGATGATAACTCGACAGATGAAGAATTAGAAAACGAAGATGATTTAAATTTAGACGACGATGCAGAGATAATGGAAAGTGATGATGAGTCACAGAATAATAGTTGAACTGTTTCCAGTATTGATGATGGAATGATTTCATAAAAAGCCGGCTTAATGAATAAGTCGGCTTTTTTATTAACATTCATAAGAAGTTTTTTTTGAAATCTTTGACTGTAGTTATTTTATGATTAAGCTAATCGATCTAATGCAGCCACTTCTAAAATAAACAGGTTGATGAGCAACAACAACCTTTAGAGTTGATATAGCTTTGACTGTTGGTTTTTATTCTTTTTTGTGGCTATTTAAAGGTAAGGTCATGTTATAACAAATCAAATTCCGAAGTTCAACAATTTCCGTTTAGCTCCTGCAGGGTTCTGGCATTTATAAAGGCATTGCCTGCTGTGTTATTGAAATAGGCAAATACGTATTTTCCATAGATGAGCCATTCCTTAATCCGTGCGTTTGTTTCCTCAAGAAATTCAAGGCTGTAACTGCCCCTGTAATCACCCTTTAGGCCATTGAATCTCAGGTATATTACAGCAGCTTTCTTATTTAATTCTTCGTTTTTTGCTTTCGGGTTATCATGCAATACCATAAATGCATCATATTCATCTAACATCTCAAAGGCTTCACCAGTGTACTACGAAGGATTGCGGAACTCCACTGACTTCTGCCATCCACATGCAAACTCAGACTGGATTATAATGGAAAGTATTTCTTCTACTTTAATAAAATAATCAAGGGTTATTTTACCGGGAAACTTCAACAGCAGGGAGCCCTTTTTATTGCCAAAAGAGGCTAGTCTTTTTTAAAAAACTCCAATAACTGTTGCATTATACTTGAATTGTTCAGCATGCGTAATATCTTTATACAGCTTAATCGTAAACCTCAAATCATCACCAACATCAGCCACCCACTTTTCACAAGTGGAATACATGGGTACTTTGTAAAACTACTGTTTACTTCCTCCGATTTGAATAAACTGCTATAATAATTAAGCCTGCTTTTAACTTTAAACGCTTCTGGAAAAGTAGATTTATTGCCAGGTAACACAACGTTGCTGGTACCGATGTATAAAGTTCCATTTGAATTATTTGTCATTATAGGAAATTACATAATGATCAAAATAAAAAGAAAGGCTGTGGGTAGCAGCCTTTCTTTTTATTTTGTAATTGTTGATGAGTTCTTTTTCAAAAAGTTTTTTGAATAGCTCACAACTGTCTTCGCAATTAACGTTGCCATTTTTTATACCTCAATGTCTGTTCTTTCATCGCTTAAAATGTTTTTTCGATTAAGGTAATTAACAATTACGCAGGCACCTTTCTACTCTTTTCTCTATCCCAAAATCTATGCTGGGCAATTGCCGCTATAAAGCCAGTAGTTACTTTTTCAATATTCCCAATAATGATACCCTCCATTTGAATGGTTTCATCTGTATTATCCTCCGGAAGTTTTCTACCAAAATAGGTAGCTTTTAAAACCTGAAGAGCTTCTGTATCAGCGGCTATAGCTTTACAATGTTTGAATGCTTCATTCAAAAAATGCAGCGCATCAGGATCTGCCTCAAGCGTGGCAACACTGCTTATTCCGCCGGGCACATATACGGCGTCGTATAGTACAGAGGCTACGTGCAAAAAGGATTTAGGCGCTGGTATTGCTGTGTCATTCATGCCGGTAACAAAGCCCAGCCGAGGTGCAATAACGTCGCACATAGCACCGGCTGCTTCCAATGCATTTTTCACTGCCATCAAACTTTCTTCATTAACACCATCTGCGGCAAGAATGGCAATCTTTCGTGTTTTGATAGAATCCTTAACTGTATTGGCCATGCTTAATGCGGCTGATTTATCAAGCGATCCTTCTTTTACTACAGATCGGTATTTCTCCGGATCTCCATCTGCAGGTACTACCTGGTTCAACGGTGTTTTCAAACCTTTCGGTACATGTACGCCAATGTTATATGCTACGGCAGAAGCTAGTCCTTCATCGATCTGCGACAAAAAATAAAGCATTCGTTCCCGGATAAAAATCGTTTCAACTTTACCCAATTCAAAACTCAACGCATCGATAATATGATTTTTTTCAGGTTCCGATTGGCTGTTTAGAAATAATTTTGCCTGGCTGAAATGGTCAAAGAAACTTGCACTTCTCTCCCTGATTTTATGTGCATCAATTTTCTCCGGGAAACTTGTAAAACCTCCCTGCATACTGCCTGCCTGAAATGGACATCCTGCTGCCATCATGTTAGGATTGTAAGACGTTTTACCTTTATTAATTTGTTGACGGCTATGACCATCACGCTGGTTGTTATGAACTGGTACTATAGGACGGTTGATTGGAATTTCATGAAAGTTAGGCCCACCCAACCGAATCAACTGCGTATCTGTATAGGAAAATAAACGGCCCTGCAATAATGGGTCATTGGTAAAATCAATGCCCGGTACAACATGCCCGGTATGAAATGCAACTTGCTCCGTTTCTGCGAAAAAATTATCCGGGTTACGGTTCAGCGTTAGTGTGCCGATACGCCGCACTGGCACCAACTCTTCCGGTATCAGTTTAGTAGGATCCAGCAGGTCGAATTCAAATTTATGCTCATCTTCTTCCGGAACGATTTGTACACCAAACTCCCACTGCGGAAAATCGCCATTGTCAATCGCTTCCCAAAGATCTCTGCGGTGAAAATCAGGATCCTTTCCTGAAATATTCTGTGCTTCATCCCATGCAACCGAGTGTACGCCCAATAAAGGTTTCCAGTGAAACTTTACAAAGCAGGATTTATTTTCCGCATTTACAAACCGGAAAGTATGCACGCCAAAT